>DATFSG010000338.1:0-3301 GCA_035262765.1 Gaiellaceae bacterium
ATCGTCTCGGAGTACGCGCCGGGCGTCGAGCCCGCGCCGTGGCGGTTCCCCGCGCGCAACCGCATCGTGGCGGGGCTGTGCGCCGTCACGGTCGTCGTCGAAGCCCGCGAGCGCAGCGGCGCATTGATCACGACCGATCTCGCGATGGAGGAGGGACGCGAGGTCTTCGCGGTGCCCGGCGAGATCACGAGCTCGCTCTCGGCCGGCACGAACGCGCTGCTCAAGCTGGGCGCTGCACCGCTGACGGGCGCCGCCGACATCCTCGCTCTATTCGGGCTCGAGTCGCGGCCTGCCCTCGGTGAGGACTCTCCGCTGCTGGAGCTCCTGCCCGCGAGCGCCGACGAGCTCGTGCGTCAGACGGGGCTCGGTGCCGACGAGATCGCTCGGACGCTCGTCGAGCTCGAGCTGGAAGGCCGTGTCGTTGTGCGCGACGGCGTGTACCGTCGCGCTTCGTGAACCCGTACTGGCTGGAGGAACCGAGCCCGACGCGACCCGAGAGCAAGCTCGACGGCCGCGCCGACGTCGCGATCGTCGGCGCAGGCGTGACGGGCTGCTCGGCCGCGCTTCGCCTTGCAGAAGCGGGCCTGCGCGTTCGCGTGCACGACGCGCGCAGGATCGCGGGAGGCGCCAGCGGCCGTAACGGCGGCTTTGCTCTCGGCGGCGGCGCTGCGCGGTACGACGTCGCGCGCGAGACGTACGGCGCGGAGCGCGCGGCCGCGTACTGGCGCTGGACCGAGGACGCGCTCGACCGCATGGCCGAGCTCGCCGGCGATGCCCTCACGCGTCCCGGCAGCTACCGCCTCGCCGCCGACGAGGAGGAGCGCGAGGGGATCAAGCTCGAGTACGAGGCGCTGCGCGAGGACGGTCTCGACGCCGAGTGGCTCGACGACGTCCCGGGCGGGGCGGCGGGTCTGTTCCACGGCGCGATCTCGCATCCGCACGACGGCTCGGTCCAGCCGGCGCGCTTCGTCCGCCGTCTGGCCGCGCTCGCGACGGCGGCGGGAGCCGAGATCCGCGAGCACGACGCGGTCGAGGACATCGAGGCGCTCGACGCCGACCGCGTCCTCGTCGCGACGGACGGCTACGGGCACGGCCTCGTTCCCGAGCTCGCCGACCTGATCTGGCCGACCAGAGGCCAGGTGATCGCGAGCGAGCCGCTCGACCGCGTGCTCTACGACCGCCCGCACTACGCGCGCAACGGCTTCGACTACTGGCAGCAGCTGCCCGACGGCCGGATCCTGCTCGGCGGCTTCCGCGATGTCTCGATCCTCGACGAGCTGACGGACGTCGAGGAGACGACGCCGACGATCCAGGCCTCGCTCGAGTCGTTCCTGCACGAGCTCGCGGGCGAGAGGGTGGGGGTGACGCACCGCTGGGCCGGCATCTTCGGGCTGACGCAGGATCTGCTGCCGCTGGTCGGGCCGGTCCCGGGCCGGGACGAGCAGGTCTGGGTCGCAGGCGGCTACTCCGGTCACGGCAACGTCCTCGGCTTCGCCTGTGGCGCGCTCGTCGCCGATGCGATCCTCGGGCACGAGTCGCCGCAGCTCGAGCTGCTCGACCCGGCGCGCTTCTTCGACTAGAGGTCGAGCGGCGTCTGGTGCCGCGGCTCGTACAGGAGGATCTCGACGCCGCCCGGCAGCAGCATCGTCGTTGTGATGCCGAAGCTCTCCTCCGCTGGCTCACCGCGAAACTCGATCCCCTTCGCGCGCAGCTCGGCCATCGTCTGCCCGAGGTCGTCGCACATCAGGCACATCTCGTGCTTGGTCGAGCCGTCCGACGGATGGACGCCGACCTCCGACGGCGGCAGCGCAAAGATCAGCCAGCCGGGGTGATCCTCGACGAACTCCCACTCGAAAACGTCCCGCAGCATGTTCCGCACCGCCTCGGCCTCCGGCGTGTAGAGGAGCATGTGCGCCCCGACGATCGCCATCAGAGCGGCTTGACGTCGACGATGAGCTGGTCGATAGACGCCTTCGCGTCACCGAACAGCATCACGGTCTTCGGGTTGTAGAAGAGCGGGTTCTCGATCCCTGCGAAGCCCGGGTTCATCGAGCGCTTGAGCACGACCACGGTCTGCGCGTCGTCGACGTTGAGGATCGGCATGCCGTAGATCGGCGACCCCTGATTGTTGCGCGCGTCGGGGTTGACGACGTCGTTCGCGCCCACCACGACCGCAACGTCCGTGCGCGAGAAGTCGGGATTCGCCTCGTCCATCTCCTTCAGCTGCGGATAGGGCACGTTCGCCTCGGCGAGGAGGACGTTCATGTGCCCCGGCATGCGGCCTGCGACGGGATGGATGGCGTACGTGACCTCGACGCCCTTCGCCTCGAGCAGGTCGGCGAGCTGGCGGACGTCGTGCTGCGCCTGGGCGACCGCGAGCCCGTAGCCGGGGACGAACACGACCTTGTGGGCGTACGCGAGCATGACGGCGACGTCCTCCGCGCTCGCGCTCCGGACCGTGCCTCCGCCGTCCCCCTCGGCTGCCGCGGCCGCGCCCGCGCTGACCTGGCCGAACGCGCCGAACAACACGTTCGCGATCGACCGGTTCATCGCCCGTCCCATCAGCAGCGTCAGGAGCGTGCCCGACGCGCCGACGAGCATGCCCGCCACGATCAACACGTTGTTCTCGAGCTCGAAGCCGCTGGCGGCCACCGCGATGCCGGTGAACGCGTTCAGCAGCGAGATCACGACCGGCATGTCCGCGCCGCCGATCGGCAGGACGAAGAGGACGCCGAAGCTGAGCGACGCCACTACGAGCAGCCAGAGCAGCCACTGATCCTGGACGCCGCCGACGAGCACGAGCCCCGACACGAGCGCGACCACGAAGAGCGCGCCGTTCCCGAACTGCTGGCCGGGATACGTGATCGGCCGGCCCTTGATCAGCTCCTGGAGCTTCGCGAACGCCACCATCGAGCCCGAGAACGAGATCGAGCCGATCAGGGCCGAAAGGACGATCGCGAGCGAGATGTCGACTTTCGGCGCCCCGGGCTCCGGCAGGATCCGATGGACTTCCGCGAGAGCGATCAGGGCCGCCGCGCCGCCGCCGACGCCGTTGAACAGCGCCACCATCTGCGGCATCGCCGTCATCTTCACCTGCCGCGCCGCGGGCACGCCGACGGCGGTCCCGATCGCGACGCCGAGGACGATCAGGCCCCAGTTGCCCTCGAGCGGATTGAGCAGCGTCGCGATGACCGCGATCGCCATTCCCACCGCCGCGATCCGGTTGCCGCGCACGGCGGTCGTGGGACCGGCGAGCCCTCGCAGTCCCTGGATGAAAAGGGAGAAGGCGATGATGTAGAGG
>DATFSG010000339.1:0-7155 GCA_035262765.1 Gaiellaceae bacterium
TCGACCGCACCCTTCGGCGCTGTCACTGCGACCGGCTGGTTCCAGCGATCGAAGGTGAAGGTGTCCGCGGGTGACTTGTTGTTCTTGATCGCGACGGGGTACGGCGTTCCCGACGCCGCGACGTAGAGCGTGACGTTCTGCACGGGGTCGCGAGAGATGACCGCGATGACGTCCTGGCCCTTGTAGGTCGTCGCGCCAAGGTTCACAGGCTTCCGGGGTTCGGAGGTGAGCTGGTTGAAGAGGTCGTTGTCGCTCGTCATGCGCGCGACCGACCCGAATTCCGCGTTCTGCGCCGGGAACTTGATCCACTGGCCGGCAAGCTGGACGGGTATGCCCGCGTTCTTCCAGAAGGCGGAGCCGGCGCGCTGATAGGCGGTACCGCCGGTCAGGATGACGTCAGCCTTGGCGCCGTCGAGCGAGTACGTTCCGGTGGCGCCCTTCCCGTGCACGAGCACGACGTCGACTCCGGCGATGTGGTGGCGACTCCCATTGGGAATGACGAATTGGCCCGACATGTGGACAGCGCTTGCGGCGTTCGCAGCCTTCAGCGCGTCCTCGACGACCTTCGCGCCCGACTTCGCCGCCTCGCCGGACGTCTTGTCACTGCTGCCGCCGCAACCGGCGGCAACGACCACGACGAGCAGAGTGCCGACCGAGAGCCTGCGCATCGCGGCGATGCTCTCATCCGCCGACGCGGTTGTCTAGCCTGCCTACGGCTGACTTGGGAGCGCTAGTTCGCGTCGAGGGCGGACAGAAGCAGCCGCAGCATCTCGGCCGGGTCTCGCCGCACACGCGTCGCCGCCGTCTCGTCGCGCTTCGTCAGCTCGAGCGCGCGCGGGTCGGTGAGCGGCTTGAGCCGCCCGTCCCGGATCAGCTCCTCGTCCACGCCGCCGAGCCGCCCGCCGTACGTCGTGTAGACCGGCACCCCGAGCGCGGCCGCCTCGCGGTTCATCGTCCCGCCCGCCGAGACGACGAGGTCGGCGAGCGCGATCAGGCTCTGAGCGTCGACGGCGCCGTCCGGGAGGATCACGGACGGGAGCTCGAGCCGGCGCACGAATGCGTGCTGCTCCTCTGTGCGCGGCAGGACGAATGCGTGCACGTCCTCGGCCCGGCCGAGGTGCTCGAGCGTTTGCGGGAAGAGCGGGTTCGAGTGTCGGTGGTAGAGGGACACGTCGGGCGGCGGCCGGAGGACGACGAGCACACGCTCGGGATCGACGCCGAACCGCTCGAGCAGCGACCGGTCAGGCTTGAAGTCCGAGAGGTAGTACTCCTCCTTCAGGCCTGGGTACTGGACGAGCTTCGGGGGGCGGACGCCGTATGGACGGAGCCGCTCGGGCGGGATCGCGTCGGGCACGACCACTCGGGTCGCCGCCCGGCAGCCGAGCTGGTGCTGCAGCTTGGCGAACTCGTAGTCGAAAGTGGTTGAGCTCGGGATCCCGAGGCGGCGCGCGGAGATCGTGAGCTCGTGCGAGCCGTGCGCAAGCGCGACGTCGAAGTCGCGGCCCTTGGCCCACTTGCGCAGCGCGCTGAGCCGGTGCGTCATCACGCGCGCCTTCTGGAGCCGCGAGCGGCCGGCGTGCCGCCCGATCACCTCGTCCGCCGTGAGCCCGTGCAGGTCGAGCAGCTCGAGTGTCTGCGCGTAGTCGCGCGCGGTGATCTCCACCTCGTCGCCGCGTCCGCGCATGATCTCGATCAACGGCCGGAACACGAGCACGTGCGCCGGGGCGGTCATGTCGATCCAGACCCTCACGCCGCCAGCGCCTCCATCCGCGCCGACTCGAGCCGCGGTGGCTCCTGTTCCACGTGACGCTCGTACCAGAGCGTGAACGCGAGCAGGCCCCACAGCTGACGGCTCCAGTCCTCCTGCCCCGCCACGTGCTCGTCGAGCAGCCGCGTCACCGGCTGCGCGTGGAAGAAGCCCTGGCGCTGCAGGTTCTCGGGCGAGAGCGTCTCGCGCGCGAACGGCTCGAGCTCGCCGCGCAGCCAGGCCGCGGCCGGGATCGAAAAGCCGCGCTTGCGGCCGTGCACGACCTCCGCCGGCACCAACGGCTCGACCGCCTTCCGCAGCAGCACCTTCTTCGCGAGACCGCGCACCTTGAGCCGCGTCGGCAGCGCGAAGGCGAGGTTCGTCACCAGCGGATCGAGAAACGGGACGCGCGCCTCGAGCGAGTGCGCCATCGAGGCGCGGTCGGTCTTCACCAGGAGGTCGTCGACGAGATAGATGCCGAAGTCGACGTCCTGCAGGCGGGCGAGCTGGGGCGCTCCGGCCGTCTCGGCGTACCTCGCCCGCAGGACGCTGACCGGGTCGAACGCGGACCGGCGGCCGGTGAGCTCGGCGCGCGCGCCGGCCGAGAAGATCTCCTTCCAGCCGTGGTGCCGCTCGAGCGGCGGCAGGTGCGCGGCGCGCACGAACCGCTTCGCCTTGTAGTCGAGGCTCGCCTTTCGGGTGGACGCCGGCAGCGCCTCGACCAGCGGCCGCGCGGCCCGTGCGAGCGGCGCCAGGTGATCTGCCCAGAGATCGGCCGCATAGGTGTAGTAGCCGCCGAACAGCTCGTCTCCGCCCTCGCCCGAAAGCGCGACCTTGACGTGCTCCGCCGCGAGCTGCGAGACGAGATAGGTCGGCAGCGCCGACGAGTCGGCGAACGGCTCGTCGAATGCGTCTGCGAGCGCGCGCAGGAGCAGCTCCGGATCGGGCCGGACGAGCAGCTCGTGGTGCTCCGTCCCGTATCGCTCCGCGACGAGCCGCGCGTCGTCGCGCTCGTCGAAGCTGCGCTCGGCGAAGCCGATCGTGAACGTGTGCACCGGCTCGGGCGTCTCCTGCGCTGCGAGCGCGGCGAGCGCGGCGGAGTCGACGCCGCCCGAGAGCAGGACGCCGACCGGAACGTCCGCGAGGAGATGAGCTCGCACCGAGTCGCGCAGCCGCGCCCGCAGCTCCTCGACGAGCTCCGCCTCGTCGCCGTCACGCAGCTCGTCCTCGGCGGCCGGTCCCGGCCGCGCATAGCGCTCGACCGTCACGGCGCCGTTCTCCCAGACGAGGACGTGCCCTGCCGGAAGCTTCCGGACGTCGCGGAAGATCGAGTACGGCGCCGGGATCGAGTTGAACGCGAGGAACGCCTCGAGCGCGTCGAGGTCGATCTCGCCACGCGGCAGCGCCCGCAGCTCGGAGGCGAACCGCAGCTCGCCGTCGGCGTGCCGGTAGTAGAGCGGCTTGATCCCGTAGGGGTCGCGCGCGAGGACGAGGCGACGTCGCGGCGCGTCCCAGATCGCTACCGCGAACATCCCGCGCAGCCGCCCGGCGAAGCCGGTCCCGTGCTCCTCGTAGAGGTGGACGAGCGCCTCGGTGTCGCAGCGCGTGCGCAGCTGGTGGCCGGCGCGCTCGAGCTCGCGGCGAAGGTCGGGGTAGTTGTAGATCTCGCCGTTCTGGACGACGACGCAGCTCCCGTCCTCGTTCGCGATCGGCTGGTCGCCGTGCTCGAGGTCGATGATCGAGAGGCGGCGCGCCGCGAGGGCGACCGCGCCGTCGACGTGCTCGCCGTGGCTGTCAGGCCCGCGATGGACGAGGAGGTCGCTCATCGCGCGCAACGTCTCGACGTCGGCGACGCCGTGCGTCGTCGCGATCCCGCAGATCCCGCACACGGCTCTACCTTAGGCGCGGCGCCCCAGCAGTCCTCCGAGCGACTGCTTGAGCACGCGCCAGCCCGTGGCCACCACCGTCGTGAGGTAGAGGCGGACGGAGCGGTCAGCGATCCACTCGAGGTCGTGCGCGAGCTTCTCGCCCATCGACGTCTCGTAGCCGCGCCGTACCTGCGCGAGGCCCGTCAGCCCGGGCCGCACGACGAGCCGCTGCCAGTACGACGGCAGCTCGTGGGCGAGTTCCTCGAAGAAGACGGGACGGATCGGCCGTGGCCCGACAAGGCTCATGTCGCCGCGCAGGACGTTCACGAACTGGGGGATCTCGTCGAGCTGCGTCGTCTTCAGCCACTTGCCGATCGGCGTGAACTCGTCCTGTGTGCGCTCGACGAGCTCCTCGCCGAGATAGGCGCCCAGCCTCCTCTCGGCGCCGCGCCGCAGCGTCCGGAACTTGTACATCGTGAAGACCTTCGCCCCGCGGCCGACGCGCTCGCCGCGGTAGAGGATCGGCGTCCCGCTCGTAGCGAGCACGGCGAGCGAGATCAGGAGCGAGATCGGTAGCGACACGAGCAGGAACAGCGAGGAGAGGAGCAGGTCGAGCGCACGCAGGGTCACGTCGCGCGGCCGCGCCGGCGTGTCGAGCGCGAGCTGGCGATAGCCGCGGACGAGCGTGTCCTCGAGCCGCGTCGAGTCAGGCACGCGCCCGATCGTAAAGCGGCGAGCGGACTCTGGAGGGGTAAGACCTCGGCTATAAGGTGTTCTTATGGACACGAAGCAGCTCGCGGCCTTTTGCGCGGTGGTCGAGCGCAGCAGCTTCTCGCAGGCGGCCGACCAGCTCGGCGTGACTCAGCCGGCGGTCAGCCTGCAGATCCGGTCGCTCGAACAGCGCGTCGGGCAGCGGCTCCTCGACCGCTCGGGGCGGCGGGTCGAGCCGACCGAGGCCGGCCTCCGGCTCTATCGCGGAGCGCAGCGTCTGCTTGCGCTCGAGCAGCAGTTGCTCGCGGACCTCGGTGAGGAGGCCGGGGGCGAGCTCAAGGGCCGGCTCGAGATCGGCGCGTCGACCGGGCCGGGCGGGAGCGTCCTGCCGGTCATCCTCGGCGAGTTCCAGCAACTTCATCCGCTGGTGACCGTCGCGCTGACGGTGTCGGACACGCACGCGATCGTCGAGCAGATCGGGCGGCGCGAGCTCGAGCTCGGAATCGTCGGGGTCGCCGGCCGCCATCGCGGCGTCACGTTTGAGCCGTTCTACCGGGACGAGGTCGTGCTCGCGGTGCCGGCCGACCACGAGCGCGCCGGCAAGAGCATGACGCTCGAGGAGCTGAAGGTCGAGCCGCTCGTCCTGATGCAGGAAGGCGCCGCCATCCGGCAGATCATCGACGAGGAGCTCCGCGAGCTCGGAGCTCGGCTGCGCGACCTGAACGTGAAGCTCGAGCTCGGGCTGCAGGAGTCGGCGCGCGCTGCGGTCCTGGGTGGCTTCGGCGCCACGTTCATCTCGCGCATCGCGATCGAGGACGATCTCGCGGCCGGAACGCTTGCGGTCGTCCGCGTCGAAGGGCTCGAGCCCGCGCGGGACGTTCAGCTCGCCCGCGCGAGCGGGCGCGCCGAGACGCGCGTCGCGCAGGAGTTCGTCACGTTCGCACGCGAGCGGTTGACTTGATTGTTCGCTGGGGTCTCGGCTCGCTGGCGGAAGCGTGTGCGGAGGCCGGGGTGTCCTCGGCGCTGCTCGTTGCGAGCCCGCGCTGGGGCGCGCTGGAGCTGCCCGTCGAGCCGACAGCCGCGTGGCAGGAGGTGCCATCGGATCGCATCGCGGAGGCCGCTGCCGCCGCAGGGGGCGCGGATGGCGTCCTCGCCGTCGGCGGCGGGAGCGCGATCGACCTCGGCAAGGCGATCTCCGCGGCGACCGGGCTGCCGCTCGTCTCAGTCCCGACGACGTACGCCGGCGCGGAGTGGACGAGCTACTTCGGCGTCCGCGATCCCGACCGGCGGATGCGGGGCGGCGGCGGAGGCGCGCATCCCACGGCGATCGTCTACGAGCCCGAGCTGACCCTCGGCCTGCCGGCCGAGACGACCGTGGGCACGGCGATGAACGCGCTCGCCCACTGCGCCGAGGCGCTGTACGTGCAGGGACACAATCCCGCCGCCGACGAGCACGCGTTGACCGGGGCACGCCTGATCGCCGCGTGGCTGCCGCGCGTCGTCGCCGCTCCCTCGGAGCTCGAGCCGCGGACCGAGCTGCTCCGCGGCGCCTGTCACGGCGGTGCCGCGCTCGCCGGCTCGATGCTCGCGCTCGCCCACGCGATGGCGCAGGCGATCGGCGGAACGTACGGGCTGCCGCACGGGACGCTTAATGGGATCTGCCTGCCTCCGGTGCTGCGCTTCAACACCGCGTTCGCACCCGACGCCGTCGCGCGCTTCGGCGAAGCGATCGGCACTCCCGGCGATCCCGCCGGCGGCGTTGAGACGCTCGCCGCGCTCGCGGGCCCGACGCGGCTGCGCGAGCTCGGTGTGCCGGAAGGCGACCTGCCCGGGCTCGCGGCCGATGCGGCCCAGCGAGGCGGGAACCTCGCCAACCCGAAGCCCGCGAGCCCGGACGAGATCGAGCAGCTTCTCCGCCAGGTCTATTAGCCGTAGCCCAGGGAGTTCGTCTTTCCGAGATCGGTGCGCTGGGTGTCCTCGTGATGGCTGGTGTGGATCGTGACCCAGGGGACGATCGTCTGGCACGAGAACCCGGCCGAGGCGCGGTTCGTGAAATACGTGAAGCCGCGCCCGATTCCGCCGCCGACGAGCGCCATGGCCCGCCAGCTCACGCCGCAGAGCGTCCCGGACGCCGTGGTCGTCGCGGTGCGGAAGGTGATGTGACTGCCGTAGACCGCGCACCAGTACGTCGTGTCGCTGATCTTCTGCTCGTACGGCCAGGTCCCCCACCTGCGCCAGGCCACGCTGGCCCAGCAGACCGGCTTCGTGGCGGAGAGGATGTTCCCCTCGAACAGCGGGGCCAGTCCCACCGCTTCCTGTGCCGTGACGCCGCTCTCGATCGTGGTGTCGGCTTCGGGCAGCGACGCGGCGTTCAGAGCAGTGGCCCCGTCGACGGCGCTCGTCGACGAGCCGCTCGAGTCGGCGGCCGTGGCCGTCGCGAGTGCAGTCGCCTGGTCGGGCGGTAGCGGAGTGGGTGTGCCGCCTCCGCCGCCGCCTGCTGCGCGGGCAGGCAACGCGAAACCGAGTACCGCGGCCAGGCTCGCGAGGAGCAGCGTCGCGAGGAGAGCTGCACGTCGGGTGGACATCGTGGACCTCCTGTTCGTGGGCGAATGCCAGGGAGGTCAAGCTAGCGTTGTCAACTTTGACAATCAAGATGGCTCTTTCCCGCATGTTCCAAACGGGATGCCGGCAACCGAATAAGTGATTGCTATGCGAACGATTAGGTATCGTTCCGCAGATGCCAGGCTTTGCAGACGGATTTCTGGGCGTTCCGGAGCGTCCCGGAAAGCCGCGTAGCACGGGCCTCACGCACGTCATCGACAAGGGGCT
>DATFSG010000340.1:0-3930 GCA_035262765.1 Gaiellaceae bacterium
GGCACCGAGCCCCACGTGCGCGAGTCGCACGAGTTGGCCCGGTTGTCGCCCATCATGAAGTACTCCCCCTGCGGGACCGTGCGCGTTATGCCGAAGTGCTGGGTGTCGGCCAGTCGGTCCTGCGCTGAGATGTAGGGCTCTTTCAGCTTCACGAACGCCGGTGCGCCCTGGCTCTTGATCCAGATGTTGCCCTTGTGATCCTCGTGCACCGTGTCGCCGGGAAGGCCGATCACGCGCTTCACGAACGTGCCGCCCTCGCCGCACTTGTCGGCCACCCCGCTCGGCGTGTTGAAGACGACGATGTCGCCGCGCGACGGGTTGCGCCCGAAGTCGAGGCAGATGCGGCACGCAAGCACGCGGTCGCTCGAGTCGCCGAGACAACCCGGGTTCAACGGGCCTTTCGCGCAGTTCAGGGTCGGCTCCATCGACGACGACGGGATGCGGTACGGATTCACGACCCACTGCTTCAGCGCAAGCACGATCAGGATCGCGCCGGCAATCGTGAGGATCCAGTCGAGCGTGACCCGGACTCCGCGCGGGAGCCCAGGGAAGAGGCGGGCGAGCGGATCGCGGCTGTGCCGCGCCGCCGCATACTGATCAGCCCGGGCGTCCGCGACGGGGTCGTCGTCCGTCTTCACGAAGCCGTAGCTGCCGTACTGCCCGTACTCGCTCTCCTCGGACCGATCCCAGCTGCTCGGGCTGTCGCTGTACTCCGGCCGCTGCCACGTGGACGTGGGCCAGCCGCTGTCGGGCTCCTCGCTCGGCTCCGACTCGTCGTCGTCGTCGGCCCAGTGCGTCAGGTGGCTGCCCGAATCGTCGTCGGGCCAGCCGCCCGGCTCCTGACTGCCGCTCTCCGGCGCGTCGCTCTCGTCCTCGTCGCCGAGGTCGGACTGGTAGCGGCCCCAGTCGTCGCTCATCTCACTTGCTCCCGCCGCCAGGCATCGACGCGCGCGTGGTCGCCCGAGAGGAGCACGTCCGGGACCGGCCAGCCGTTGAACTCCGCCGGCCGCGTGTAGTGCGGATACTCGAGCCCACCGCCGAGCTCGGCGGAGAAGCTCTCGAGCTCTCCCGAGCCTTCGGCGAGCGCCCCGGGCAGGCGCCGTGCAACGGCGTCGAGGACGAGCATCGCCGGCAGGTCGCCGTTCGAGAGCACGTAGGGCCCGACCGAGAGCGCGTCCGTCGCGAGATGGTCGACGATTCGTTCGTCGAAGCCTTCGAAGCGCGAGGAGAGAAGCGTGAACGTGGGCAGGGCAGCGAGCTCTTCCACCACCGCCTGGGTCAGCGGACGGCCCTTGGGCGTGAGAGCGATCACCGGGCCGGGCGGGTCACCTCCGTAGGCCGACTCGAGCGCCGCGGCGACGACGTCCACCCGCAGGACCATCCCCGCGCCGCCGCCGTACGGCTCGTCATCCACCTGCCCCGCGCGCAGCGGCGTCGAGTCGCGGTAGTTGAAAAGCCGGAGCTCGAGCTCGCCGCCGAGAACACCGGCGACCGGCTGCTGCTCGGTGAGCCACGCATAGGCGTGAGGAACGAGGGTGAAGACGTCTATGCGCACAAGCGGTTATTCCGGGTCTGCAAACCCCGCGGCGACGACGATCCGTCCGCCGGCCAGATCCACTTGCCGGACGCACGCCTCGACGAGGGGAAGTGACGCACCGGAGTCCAGCTCGAGCACGTCGTTCCCAGGGTACTCGAGTACCTCGCGCACCCGTCCAAGCAAACGTCCGCCCTCCTCCTCGACGCTGAGACCGACGAGCTGGAAGACGTAGAACTCGTCCTCGTCGGCCAGGCTCGGCAGCGTCGCTCGCGCGACGGCGAGCTCGGCACCGCGTTCGGCGTGCCGGTCGAGGACGATCACCGGACGGCCGCCCGAGCCGTGCCGCGACGCGACGACGGTCACCGGCTCGCCGGCTGCGTAGAGCGTCGCGCCCTTGGCGAACACGGCCTTCCGCTCGCTCGCGCCCTCGACGAAGAAGCCGCCGTCGAGCCCGTGCGGCTTGCCGACGCGTCCGACCCGCACGAGGTCAGAGCCCACGCTCGGTGAACTCTGTGACTGCTTCCTCGCGCGTGGTCTTGATCTCTGCGCCCTCGTACGGCGTCCGCCGAGGCGTGAGGTCCAGCAGCCAGTACGCGCCCGGCTCCTCCTCGTATGGCATACCGACGCTGCCGGCGTTGACGACCCTGACGCCCGCGACGGTTCGGTCGAACTGCATGTGGGTGTGGCCGCAGACGACCGCCGCTACGTCGAGGCCCTCGAACAGAAAGGCGATGCGCTCTTCGGGCGTCCGCTCCGTGAAGATGTCGAGGTCGTTGCGCGGCGAGGCGTGGCAGTAGAGGACGCCGCCGACGACCTGCGTTTCGGGCAGGTCGTGCAGGAACTCGATCTGCTCCTCGCTGAGCTCGGCTCGCGCTTGCTCGAGGAACTCCGGCGACGCGAGACCTTCCTCGCCCGGATGCAGCTCGCGATCGGCGTTGCCGCGCACCCAGACGACACGGTCGCCGAGCCCGCGCAGCCGCGTGAGCACCTCGGACGGCTGCTCGCCGCCCGCGCAGATGTCGCCGCCGACGACGATCGTCGCGTCCGCCGGCACCTCCGCCAGCACGGCCTCGAGCGCGGCGAGATTGCCGTGGATGTCGTACAGCGCCGCGACCGGCGCCATCAGTCGGCGATCTCGAGCTGGAGCCGGCGGCCGGCCTCGACCCCGCCGGCGCGCACGATCGTGCGCAGCGCGCGGGCAAGCCGGCCCTGGCGACCGATCACCTTGCCGATGTCCGCCTCCGCGACATGGAGCCGCAGGACCAGCGTGCCGTCGTACTCCTCGATCTCCTCGACCTGCACAGCGTCGGGCTCGTCGACGAGCCGGCGCGCGAGCTCCGCGACCAGTTCGGCCACGCCCGCTACTCGATGCCCTGCGTCTTGAGGAGCTTCGCCACCGACTCGGTCGGCTGCGCGCCCTTGGCGAGCCAGCCGCGCACCTTCTCCTCGTCGAGGTCGATGAGCGACGGATCCGACTGCGGGTTGTAGCGGCCGACGATCTCGATGAACTTGCCGTCGCGCGGCGAGCGCGAATCGGCGGCGACGACGCGGTAGATCGGGTTCTTCTTCGAGCCGACCCGCGTCAGCCTGAGCTTCACTGCCATTGCCTACCTTCTCGCTTTCTTCTTCTTCCGCTTGCTGCTCGCCTTGCGAGTCGCACTCGGCTTGGGTTTCGACCCGGCGATGGTAGGCGCTCCGGCCGCCATTCCGGGAATCTGCGGCATCTTGCCCGATCCGACCATCTTCATCATCTTCGCCATCTGCTTGCGCGCCTCGATGAGCTGGTTGACCTGCTCGACGGTGGTGCCCGAGCCGGCCGCGATCCGCTTGCGGCGCGAGGCGTCGATCACGTGCGGGACGCGCCGCTCGTGCGGCGTCATCGAGAGGACGATCGCCTCGACCCGCTTGAGCTGGTTCTCGTCGACCTGGTCGAGGCCTTCCATCTGCTTGCCGAGACCGGGGATCATTTTGAGCACGCCCTGTAGCGGCCCCATGCGGCGGATCATCTTGTAGCTCGAGAGGAAGTCGTCGAAGCTGAACTCGCCCTTCATCATGCGGCGCTCGAGCTCTTCCTTCTCGTCCTCCTCGATTGCGGCTTCGGCGCGCTCGATCAGCGTGAGGACGTCGCCCATCCCGAGGATCCGCGACGCCATCCGGTCGGGGTGGAACCAGTCGAGCGCGTCGAGCTTCTCGCCGAGCGACGCGAGCTTGATCGGCCGCCCAGTGACCGCGCGCACCGAGAGCGCAGCGCCACCACGCGCGTCGCCGTCGAGCTTCGTGAGGACGACGCCGTCGAAGTCGATCCGCTCCTGGAACGCCTGCGCGACGTTGACGGCCTCCTGGCCGGTCATCGCGTCGAGCACGAGCAGGACGTTCGTGGGCTTCGCCTCGCG
>DATFSG010000341.1:0-3092 GCA_035262765.1 Gaiellaceae bacterium
CTCGCCGGCGTCGACGCGGCCGTCTACGGCATCCCCTACGACACGGCGACGAGCTTCCGGACGGGCCCGCGCTTCGGGCCCGAGGCGATTCGCTCGGCCTCGGCGCTCCTGCGGCCGTACAACCCGGCGCTCGAGGTGAACGTGGTCGAGACGCTCTCGATCGTCGACTATGGCGACCTGCCGGTCTCGCCCGGCGACACCGAGCGCACGTACTGCCAGGTCGAGGAGGCGCTCGCGCCGCTCGTCGAGGCCGGCGTCTTCCCGCTCGGGCTCGGCGGCGACCACTCGGTCACGCTCGCCGAGCTGCGCGTGCTCGCACGCAAGCACGGGCCGCTCGCGCTCGTCCAGCTCGACGCCCACGGCGACACCTGGGACGAGTACTTCGGCCAGCGCTTCTTCCACGGCACGACCTTCCTGCGTGCGGTCGAGGAGCAGCTGATCGATCCGTCCGCGTCGGTGCAGGCGGGCCTGCGCGGCTCGCTCTACGCCGCTTCGGACATCGACTCGGCGCGCGAGCTTGGCTTCGCCGTGCTCCCGTGCGAGCAGCTGCGGACGCTCGGCCCCGGCGGTTACGCAGGTCTGGTCGCGACCCGGGTCGGCTCACGTCCCGTCTTCCTCTCGTTCGACGTCGACGTCCTCGACCCGGCGTTCGCTCCGGGGACCGGCACGCCGGAGGTCGGCGGCCTCTCGACGGCCGAAGCGCTCGCCTTCCTGCGCGCGTTGCGGGCGATCAACCTCGTCGGCGCGGACGTCGTCGAGGTCTCGCCGCCGTACGACGGCCGGGGCCAGCCGACGGCGCTGGCCGCGGCGAATGTCGCCTACGAGCTGCTCAGCCTGCGCGCGCTCAGTGCTTCACGGTGAAGCGGAGCGTGAGGTGGCCGTGGCGTCCCCACGGATCGACCGCGAGGATGCGCAGGTTGTACGCGCCGGGCGCGAGCGTGCGCGCGTTGAGCCGTAGGCGCACCTGCATCTGACCGGGCTTGCGGCGGTAGACCTGGACAACCTGGAACGTGCCAGGGCCGAGGTTCGCGCCGAAGCGACTGCCCTTGCCGAGGATCGGGATCTTCACCCCGTGCGGGCCGGTCACCGAGCCGGACATCCGGGCCTGGGAGTGCACCGCGATCCGCGTGAGCAGGAGCAGGGTGTGGTCGGCCGGATGGGGGAGAGCCTGGAACGTCGTCAGGGTCTCGAGCGCCGGCCCGGTAGGTGAGGTGTAGGCCGGGTCGCCCCACGCGCCCTGCTTGAACAGGGCGAGCTCGAACGGCGTCCGCGTCAGCACGTGGGTGAGGTTGCTGCTGTCGACGTACCAGCCGACGGCAGTGCCGGGCGGGAGCTGCTCCGGCTGGAGCGACGGCACCGAGTGGAAGACCTTCCCGTCCGTGGAGTAGCCGAGATTTGTCCGACTCGGCTGCTGCTGCGAGTACCAGAGGTCGAGCGGCCACGCGAAGCCCTTCGACGACAGCCCCGGCACCGAGAGCGCGACCTCGGTTCCCGGGATCGAGAGCGCGCCGGTGAAGTCGGTGAGCGAGACGGTCTTGCCGACCGGGACGGCGCCCGGCTGCCATGTGACGGTCGCGCGCCCGTCGTCGGTCTGGAGGTTGCCGGCGATGCCGCGCTTCACCGTCTGGGTCCCGATCGAGACGGCCGGCAGCGGCGCGGCGACGACGACGTCGGTCGCCGTGGCGGTCGCCGAGGTTGAGCCGCCCTTGCCCGTGGCGGTCACGACGAGCGAGAGCGTGGAGCCGATGTCGTCGGGGTTCAACGTTCGCTTTGCTCCCGTGGCGTGCGGGATCGCGATGCAGGAAGTGGCGCTCGCGTTGCAGCGCCGCCAGCGGTAGCTGAACTTCGTCGGCGAGCCCGTCCAGGTCCCCACCGAGCTCGTCAGGATCTGGCCGTCCTGCGCTGTGCCGACGATCTGCGGCGGCTTGAGGTTGGTCGGGCGGGCGCCGGGGGACGTCCCTGCCGGGGTGACGGCGGCGGTCGCAGCGGACGTCGCGTTCGCGGTGCCCGCCGTGGCGGTGGCCGTGACGGAGACCTTGAGCGAGTGCCCGACGTCCGCTGTGACGGGTCGGTACGACTCCCCGGTCGCGGCCGAGATCGGCAGGCAGTTGGCGCCGGCCGCGTCGCAGCGTCGCCACTGGTAGGTGAACGTGAGCGGCTTGCCACCCTCCCAGTCGCCGGGCACGGCAGCGAGCAGCTGGCCGGCCTCGGGAGGACCGACGATCGTCGGCGGGGTGGAGAGGATCGGCAGGCCGCTCGGATAGGGGTCGATGGAGACCGACCCGAGCTTCGTGCCGTTCATCCGGTCGCCGTCGCTGCAGTGCTTGATCCCGGGCACGGAGACGCAGTCCGTCCACTGCCAGAACTTCCAGCCGAAGCCGCTCCAGTTCTGCGCCGGCACCATCGGCTTGCTGTTCGTCGTCCAGTGCGCGATCCAGAGACCGGTGCCGGCTGCGGCTGCTGCGGTCGAGTCGCCGAGGTTCGCTTTCCAGAAGAGCGGCGAGGTGTAGAGGAACGGCTCCACGCCGGTGCGGGCGTCGATCTGGGTGAGCCAGGCGAGCGTCCAGGCGAGCAGGCGCTGCTTCGGCAGGTTGCCCGTCTTCTCGAGATCGAGCACCGGCGGCAGCTCCCCCGGCTGCGGTCCGGCGACCGCGAGGAAGTGGTTGGCCTGCTTGATCGCGCTCGCGGTCGCTGCGGCCAGGCTTGAGCCGGTCGGCCGCGCGAAGTGGTACGCGCCGAAGACGAGACCGGCGCCCTCGCTGCCGTTCCGGTTCGTGGTGTACGTCTTGTCGACGTACCCCGTGCCCTCGGTCGCCTTCCCGAACGCAAAGCGGTAGCCCGCGTGCGCGACCTTCGTCCAGTTGATCGCGCCGTTCCAGTTCGAGACGTCGAGGCCCTTCGCGCGCGCGGTCGCGGCGTCGGATGCGCTCACGGACAGAACCGCGGTCAGTGCGATCACGAGTCCCGCGAGCAGCCCGAGGCGCCCACGCCGCTCTCCGATGAGGGACCCCACGAGTTTCATGAGGCTAGCGCAGCTTTGTTCGTCCGGAGTAAAAAAAGCCCTGCTTAGGCGTCGAAGGCGTGGCTCAACG
>DATFSG010000342.1:0-5927 GCA_035262765.1 Gaiellaceae bacterium
GCCTTCGACCTCATGTGCACGCGGGCGCTCGAGCGCGAGGCGTTCGGCGGCCCGCTCGCCGACAAGCAGACCGTGCAGAACTGGATCGCGGAGTCGGCCGCCGACATCCAGGCGTGCCGGCTGATGACGAAGCAGGCTGCGCAGCGGATCGACGAGGGCGACGAGGCGCGGGTCGAGATCTCACTGATCAAGTTCTTCGCCGCGCGCGTGCTCGGCGAGGTGATCGACCGGGCGATCCAGGTGCACGGCGGGCTCGGTCTCACCGACGACACGCCGCTGGCGCTGATGTGGCGGATGGCCCGCGGCGGCCGCGTCTACGACGGCCCTGACGAGGTGCACAAGGCCGTCGTCGCGCGCCGCATCCTGCGCTCGTTCTCGGAGGGCGACGGCTGGCGCTTCACGTAACGCTCGAGGGCCGGCGCGTCCGGCTCGAGCCGCTCGAGCCACGGCACAAGGAGGCGCTGTGGGCGGTCGCGCAGGATCCGCGCACGTGGCGCTGGATGCGCTTCAACGGCTACGAGCCCGACGAGTTCCGCCGCTTCTGGGACTCGGTGGACCTGGGCTTCGCGCACTACCTCGACGGTGAACTGGTCGGGCACACGAGCTTCCTCAACGACCGGCCGGAGGATCGCGTGGTCGAGATCGGGAACACGTGGCTCAACCCGGCGGCGTGGGGCACGGACGCGAACACCGAGGCGAAGTACCTCCTGATGCGGCACGCGTTCGAGGACGAGGGCTACTTCCGCGTCGAGTTCAAGACCGACGCGGCGAACCCGCGCTCGCGTCCCGCGCTCGAGAAGGTCGGCGCGACGTTCGAGGGCATAGCGCGAAAGCACCAGATCGTGCGCGGCGGCGAGCGCCGAGACTCGGCGTGGTACGCCGTGATCGACGACGACTGGCTCGAGGTGAAGGCCGCACTCGAGCGCCGGCTCGGCTACTGATCAGAGTTGCATCTGCGGAATCGAGCCGTGAAAGCCCTGGTGGACGATCCGGTTGCGCCGATCCAGGATGACCGTAAAACCGCCAATCCCACGGGGTCCGGGGCTCGTCCGCTCGATGAAGTCGAGGCGAATCCGCTTCGGGGTCATGGAGACATCCGTAGTGCACTTTCCGGTCTCGACGCCACGGACCGGGCCGCCCACCTGAATTCGGCAGCTGATCGTCCCCGGCCTGTCCGGGAAGATGCGGAGTGTGCTGTCGTGACGCTGGGCTGCGGTGATCGCCGCCTGTGCCGCCGGGGTGAAGTGAGCCGACCCGCCGCACGCCGCGAGGCCGGCGACGCAGAGCAGGAGCACGGCGACCGAGCCAACCACGCGGAGCATCGTCTAGTTATACGCCGCAAGCGAATACTTCTTGACGCGATTCGCTAGTGCTAGCCATACTAGATTCAGTGATCGGCTCGATCCCACGGTTTCCCTTCTCGCTCGACCCGCTGATGGCCGAAGCGAAGCGGCGGGCACGGCAGAGGCGCGCGCTCGTCGCTTTGGGCGTTGTGCTGCTCGCGGGGCTGGCCGTCGGCTTGACTCTTGCGCTCCGCAATCCCGGAAGCGGGAGTGACGGGCTCGGCGTCACGAAGGGCATGACGGCTCAGACAGTGCGCGCCACGGCTGGGCGGCCGTTGCGTGTTGTCAGGAGCAACCCGAGAAATCCAGATTGCTGGGTCTACGGCACGCACCTAGCCGTCTGCTTCAAGTACGGCCGGGTCGACTACGTCGGACCCTGAACCAGAGAGGGTTGGTCGCTCCACCTGGCCCCGTGACTAGGCTCGGAGCTTGATCGCGGTCGGCCGAGCGGAGCGCTGGGAAGTCGTCAAGCCCAAGGCGCCCTGACGCGAGCTCCTAGTTCGAGCGCCGCACGATCTGGGTGCAGCGCGCGCTCGCGATGAGTTCGCCGTCCTGGTAGAGCTCGGCGGCGCAGAAGACGACGCGCCGGTTCCGCTGCACGACGTGGCCTTCCGCGCGCAGCGTGCCGGGTCGGGCCGAGCGGTGGAACTCGGTGCGGAGGTCGGCGGTGAGGAAGTCCTCGTTCTCGGGCACGACCGTCCAGCACGCGCCGCCCATCGCCGTGTCGAGGAGCGCCGCAACCATGCCGCCGTGGACGATCGGGCCGCTCGGCGCGTGGAAGCAGTACTCCGGCGTCGCGTGCCACTCGATCACCGCACGGCCGTCGGCCTGCTCGATGCCGCGGTACTGGAGCGTGTTCCACACGTGCGGGTCGGGCGGCGGGAACTCGCCCCACGGCTTGCGCGCGCGAGGGCTCATCGCGGCCCGGGCACGCCCGGAAAGCGGAACGGCTCGACGCGATTCGGCTGCACGACCCAGGCTCTACCCGTCTCCTCGTCCTCGAGCACGCGCAGCGCGGCAGCGGCGACGAACGACGCTTCCATCAGCGGCACGTCGAGCCGCCCGCGCAGCTCGGCCTGGACCAGCGGCGTGTCGACGAATCCGGGGCAGAGCGCGTTGAGGCGGATCCCGCGTGCCGTGAGTGCCGGCGCGGCGGCGCGCACCCAGCCGACCACGGCGTGCTTCGTCGCGGTGTACGCCGGATCGAAGGGCGTCGCGGTGAGGCCGGCGAGCGAGGCGGTGGCGATGATCGAGCCGCCGCGGGGCATGAGCCTTGACGCGAGCTCGCGCGTTCCGTAGACGACGCCGTCGAGGTTGGCGCGGAGGATGATCTGCCACTCCTCGTCGGCCAGCACGGCGACGTCCTGCCGCGCCGTCACAACGCCGGCGTTGAGGAAGGCAGCTTCGAACTCGCCCTCGAGTGACCGCCACGCATCGGGATCGCCAACGTCGAACTCCGGCAGGTCGAGCACGGTCGTCTCGGTATCGCCGAGCGCGTCCACGATCGCCCCGCCGATGCCGCCGCGGCCGCCGGTCACGAGCGCTCTCACGGGATGAGCACGACCTTGCCGACACTGCGGCGCGACTCGACGAGCTCGTGCGCCTGCTCGACCTCGGCGAGCGGGAACTCCGCTCCGATGTACGGATGGATCCGGCGTCCGCTCCAGAGCTCGAGCAGCTCGCGCGTCGCGGCGGCGACGACGTCGGGCGCGTGCCGCATGAGGCGACCGAGGTAGACGCCCTGCACGCCGACGTTCCGGCCGACGATGTGCGCCGGCTGAAGCTCGGGCCAGAGCCCGCCCGCGTAGCCGATCGCCACGAGCTGACCAAGCGGCCGCAGCCGAGCGACCGCGGCTTCGAACAGCTCGCCGCCCACGGGATCGATCACGACGTCGACTCGCAGGTCGTCGGGCAGCTCGTCGTAGACGTACGCCTCCTTGGCGCCGAGCTCACGGCAGAGCTCGAGTTTCTCGGGCGACCCGACGGCCGCCACAACCTCCGCGTTGAGCGCCCGCGCGACCTGGATCGCCGCGGTGCCGACGCCGCCCGCTGCGGCGTGCACCAGCACCGTCCGCTCCTCCTCGAAGCGAACCTGCCGCGTTAGTGGGATGTACGCGGTCAGGAACGTGAGCAGGAAGCTCGCGCCTTCGGTGAACGACGCGCCGTCCGGCAGCGGCACGAGCGAGCTGCGCGCGACCACGGCGAGTTCGGCATACGCCCTGGACCCGAGTGCCATCACGCGCGTTCCGTCCTCCAGCTCACCGGCGAGCTCGTAGCCCAGCACGGCGGGGAACTCGGGCATCTGCGGATAGCGGCCGCGCCGCGTCAGGATGTCGATGAAGTTGATTCCGGCCGCACGCACGCGCACGAGCACCTCGTTCTCCTGCGGAACCGGGTCGTCGACCTCGAGCAGCTCGAACCGCGCGTCGACCCCCGGAAGGACGGCGGCTTTCAACTCGCGGGCGCGGTCTCGGAAGCGAACTGCTCGCGCAGTGCGATCTTGCGGAACTTGCCGACGCTCGTCTTCGGGATCTCGTCCACGAACTCGATCCGCTCGGGCACCCACCACTTCGCGAACCGCGACGCGAGGAACTCGCGCAGCTCGTCGGCCGTCGCCGTGCCGCCGTCGCGCAACACGACCGCTGCGAGCGGTCGCTCGCCCCACTTGTCGTCGGGAACGGCAATCACGGCCGACTCGGCGACGGCGGGATGCGCCATGAGCGCGTTCTCGAGTTCGACCGACGAGATCCACTCGCCGCCGGACTTGATCACGTCCTTCGAGCGATCCTTGATCTGGATGAAGCCGCGGGGATGGACCGAGACGATGTCGCCGGTGCGGAACCAGCCGTCGTCCGTCCAGCGGTCGGCGCTCTCGGGCGCCTCGAAGTAGCTTGCCGCGACCCACGGGCCGCGCACCTCGAGCTCGCCCATCGCCTCGCCGTCCCACGGCACCTCCTCGTCGCCGACCCGCACGCGGATCTCGACGAACGGAAGCGGGAAGCCGACCATCGCCTGGTAATCCCAGCGCGTCTCCTCGTCCGCCTCGGCGAGGTCGTACGGAAGCGCGACCGTCGACGCGACTGGCGAGGTCTCGGTCATGCCCCAGCCCTGGCAGATCTTCAGGCCGTGGCGTCCCTCGAAGGCCGCGATCATCGCGCGCGGCACCGCCGAGCCGCCGACCAGCATCGCCTTCATCGCCGAGAGGTCCCAGCGGCCGGGCTCGGCGTCGAGCCGGGCGAGGATCCCCATCCAGATGGTCGGCACGCCGGCTGCCCAGGTGACCCGCTCCTGCTCCATGTTCTCGAGCAGGCTCTCGGGGTCGAGGTGCGGCCCGGGATAGACGAGCTTCGCGCCCTGCATCGTCCCGAGATACGGGTAGCCCCAGGCGTTCGCGTGGAACATCGGCACCACCGGCATCACCGCGTCGTCGATGCCGAAGCCGAGGCCGAGCGGGTTGTTGGCCCCGACGCCGAGCGCGTGCAGGACGGAGGAGCGGTGCGAGTAGACGACTCCGCGTGGCCGGCCGGTCGTGCCGCTCGTGTAACACATGGCCGCGGCCTCGTTCTCGTCGAGCTCCGGGTCCTCCCATTCGTCCGGATCGGCGGTCGCGAGCAGCTCCTCGTACGAGTCCTCGACGACGAAGACGTGCTCGATCGGAGTCCCCTCCCGGAACTGCTCGAGCAGCGGCAGGAGCGCGCGGTCGACGATCACGGCGCGGTCGCCGGCGTGGCTCGCGATGTAGTTGAGGTCGTTCGGGTGGAGGCGGAGGTTGAGTGTGTGGAGGACGAAGCCGCCGCACGGGACGCCGAAGTACGCCTCGTGGTGCTGGTAGTGGTTCCAGCAGAGCGTCGCGACGCGGTCGCCGCGCTCGAGGCCGGTCTTCTGCAGCGCGACCGAGAGCTGGCGCGCCCGGCGCAGCGTGCCGCGGTGGTTTGTGCGGTGGAAGCTCTTGTCGGGGAGGCGCGTGACGATCTCGCCGTCGCCGAAGAACGACTCCGCCCGGCGCATGAGGTGCGTCAGCGTGAGCGGGAAATCCATCATCTGGCCGTCCATCGGGCTCATTCTCCTATAGCCGCGACTGCCTCGACCTCGACCAGCTGATCGCGGTAGCCGAGCACGGCGACGCCGAGGAGCGTGCTCGGAGCGTCGTGGCTGCCGAAGTGCCGGCTGACGACCTCCCAGGCGGTCACGAGATCCGCGTGTTGGTCGCTGGCGACGTAGACCGTCGTTTTCAACACGTCTTCGAGGTCGGCACCAGCCGCGCGCAAGGCCACGCGGAGGTTCTGCATCACCTGCGCCGTCTGGGCGGCGACGTCTCCGGGCGCGACCGTCTCGCCGGCGGCGTCGAGAGGACAGGCTCCTGCCGTGAAGACCAGGCGCACTCCTGGCGGGGCCACGGAGGCATAAGCGTAGGGCGCCTTGTCCGTGAGTTCGGCCGAGCGGACGAGCTTCATGCGAGGAGCGCGTCCGCGACTTCCAGCCGTAGCTCGGCCGGCCGGGCGCCGAAGCCTTCGAGCCAGAGGGCGCGCTTGTAAAAGCGGTGCAGCGGGTGCTCCCACGTGAAGCCGATGCCGCCGTGCGCCT
>DATFSG010000343.1:0-3490 GCA_035262765.1 Gaiellaceae bacterium
TGGTACTCCGCCAACCGCGACTGGTGGGAGCCGCTCCGGGAGCGGGCGCCCGTGCGCGAGACCGAGTGGACCTGAGCCGCGGCGTGCTCGTGACGGGCGCCGACGGCCAGCTCGGCGAGGCGCTGTGCGAGGAGTTCGCGGCGGAGGCCCGCGTCGTACCGCTGACCCGAGCCGAGTGGGACGTGACGCTGCCGCCCCCGACCGAGCTCCCCGAGGTGGATCTCGTGCTTCACGCCGCGGCCTGGACGGACGTCGACGGAGCAGAGTCGTCCCCGCAGGACGCGGCCGCCGTGGACGTCGGCGGGACACAGCACGTGCTCGAGCTCGGCGCTCCGGTGGTGGTCTTCTCCACGGACTACGTCTTCGACGGGCGCAAGCGGGAGCCGTACCTCGAGTCCGACGCGCCGAACCCGCTGTCCGTCTACGGCCGCACGAAGCTGCAGGCCGAGGCCGCGGCAGGCGAGGACGCCTGGGTCGTCCGTACCTCCTGGCTCCACGGCTGGACGGGCACGAACTTTGTCCGGACGATGCTCGCGCTCGGCGCGGAGCGCGACGAGGTGGCGGTGGTCGACGACCAGCGCGGCTCGCCCACCTACGTCGGGCATCTCGCGGCTGCTGTGCGGGAGCTGCTCGATCTCCCGCGCGGGCTGTGGCACGTCGCGGGCGACGGCGACTGCACCTGGGCGGAGCTCGCTCAGGCGATCTTCGAGGACGCAGGAATCGACTGCCGCGTCAGGGGCATCTCGAGCGCAGAGCTCGACCGGCCAGCGCCCCGGCCCGCGTATTCGGTGCTGCGGAGCGAGCGCCTCGACGCTCAGACGCTGCCGCACTGGCGCGACGGACTGCGCACCTGCCTCAAGCGCTTGTCGCGCTAGCCCCGGATCGGCAGGGCGTCGAGGCCGTGATCGGCGCCCAAGCACGACCTCGACGCCTGCCGCCGGGCTGACGGCTGCCACGAGTCTATACCGCTTCGAGCTGACGAAACAATAGACAGCAGCAGGATCCGCTCTGGCTGAATCGAAAGGACTGGCCATGAAGGCAAGAATCGTGTTGCTGGCGGTCGTCCTCGGGGCAGCGCTGTCGGTTGCGTTCATGCTGGCGGACGGCGTCTGGCCGGACCTCCACTAGCCCTCGTTTTTTCCAGGATGTGACTGTAGGCTTGGCCTGGCCATGCCACGTCGTCCGTCCACGCACGTCGACGATCCCGCAGCCGTCGGACGACGCCTGCGCCAGGCGCGAGAAGCCGCCGGTCTGACGCAGCGAGACCTCTCGTTCGACGGGTGCACGGCTGCCTACGTCTCGCGGATCGAGGCCGGCGCCCGGGTTCCGTCCCTGCAGATCCTGCACGAGTTCGGGAAGCGGCTCGGGGTGCGTCCGGAGTACCTGGCCACCGGCGCTCTGGGGCCAGACGACCTGAGCTCGGATCTGCTCGAGGCCGAGGTCGCGTTGCAACTCGGGGACGACGAACGGGCAGCGAAGCTGTACGAAGCAGCGTGCGCGGAAGCGCACTCGCCGGCCGCCCTGGCGCGAGCACAACTCGGGCTCGGCCGCGTGGCGCTCCGCCGCAGCGATCTCTCCTACGGAATCGCCCTGCTTGAGCAGGCACTCGGGACCGGCGACCTCGGTGCGGCCGATGCCTCAGCCGCCGCGAACGCTCTCGGTCGGAGCTACGTGTCCCAGAACCACTACGACGAGGCGTTCGCTCTCTTCGAGCGCTTCCTCGACGACGCGAAGACGCGCGGAGACCAGTTCGACCAGATCCGGTTCGCGCTCCTGCTCGCCAACGCGTACATCGACCACGGCGACTACGCCCGCGCGCACGCAACGCTCGGCGAGGTGCTCAATCTGGCGCGGCAGACCGTCGATCCGACCCTGCGCGCGAGCCTCTACTGGTCGCAATCGCGCGCGTACCTCTCGCAGGCGCAGCCCGACCGTGCGGCCGAGTACGCGGAGCTGGCGATCGCCACGCTGAGGGCGAACGAGCAGACGCTCGAGGCAGCTCGCGCGCTGCAGGTGCTCGCGTTCATCGAGAACGACCGCGGGAACCCGGAAGCCGCCCTCGAGCTCGTCGACGAGGGGGAGCCGATCGTCACAGCTGCCGGGAAGGCGACCGACGCGGCATTGTTCGCCGTCGAGCGGGCGCGCGCCCTCTCCGCTCTCGGCGAGGGCGAGGAAGCGGTGGCGATCCTGCTCGGCATCGTCCCGCGGCTCAGCGATGCCGCACCGAGGGACGCCGCACGCGCCTACGCCGCGGTCGCGCACATCTTCCGAGAGCAGGGCGACACCGCGCGGGCCCTGGAGCTCTACGAGCTCGCGGTGGAGCAGGCGCCGGTGCCGGACCGGCATGTCGTGGCCGCCCTCACCGCAATGGCCGAGATCTACGAGGAGCAGGGCAACGGGGACATGGCCCTCGAGCTCCTCAAGCAGGCGCTCGCGGCGCGCGCCGCCGCTCCTGCCTAGGCCCCGCCGCCCGTCTCGAGCGCTTCGATCCGCCGCTTGACGCGCGCGATCTGCCGCTGGGTGCCCATCCGGCTCCAGCTGAACGGCCGCGCCACCGCGAGCTGGCGGTAGAGCTCGTGCAGCTCGCGGCGTGCCGCGTCGAGCTCGGCAGTGGATTGCCCTTCCACGGCGCCAACTCTACGGAGGCGTGGCGGCCGCGGGCGACTCCGTGGAGCGATCGGCCGTCCCGGCGGCGAGCTTGGCGCTCATCTTGATCGCCTTGACCGCACCGGTCGCGCCTGCCATGAGCGCGAAGCCGATCACGAGGAGAATGACGGCGAGCGGGAAGAGCGACTTGGAGCCGAGGAGCAGGATCCCGATCCGACCGATGATGTAGGCGGGTGCGGTGACCAGCGCGCCCATGGTGCCGCCGATGGCTGCCGTGGCCATCTTGTCTCGCCGGGAGCCGACCGGCTTGATCCCGACGATCCGCGCCGGGAGGGCGACGTAGGTCAGCATCATCACGCCGACCACGATCCCGAGCGACAGCGCGAACCAGTGCTGTCCCCAGCGCGGCACGACGATCGCCGAGAAGCCGAAGGCCGCCCCGACGACGAGCCCGACCCCGAGGACGACGTGGAGATGGCGCCGTGCGAGCGCGAACGCCGGTCGGATCGTCGGCTTGCCGGGCTGCGAGATCGCGAACGCGAAGACGGCGTTGAGGTAGAAGCAGGCGGCGGTCACCAGCGTGATCCCGACTACGAGCAAGGCCTCGACGACGCCGTGGAAGGAGTGGAACTCCTTGCCCCTCAGGGTGTGCGCCTTGAGATCGAGCAGCGCGAGCCAGATCCACATGGCGGGCAAGATCTGGATCAGGAACAGCCGCCAGTTCGAGAAGAGCATCCTCAGCCCCTGGAAGAGCATCACGAACGCCCCGAGCCCGAAGACGAGCGGCGCGAAGATCCGCCGCGAGCGGCTCAGCGCGAGGACCGCCTCCTCGACCGCGGCCTCGTCGTTCTTGCGGATCGCCTCGATGAGCGCCCGACTCTGC
>DATFSG010000344.1:0-6284 GCA_035262765.1 Gaiellaceae bacterium
AGAGCGACGCGAGCACCGAGACGACGCTGAGCAGGCCGTGCCTCGACGATGCGGCCGCGAAGAGCGCGTTCCCGCCGGTGTCGAGGAAGCCGATCGCGATCAATGCTGCCCAGTTCCCGCGGAGGCCGGTCGGGCGGATTCGCCGGATCAGGATGACCGACCAGACGAGCGTCACGGAGGTGCAGCGGAAGAGGAAGGCCGGCCACAGCCAGTCCTGAGTCGAGGCCGCGTGCATCGGGACGTAGTAGGCGCCGAAGGCGAGCATCGCGAACACGGCCCAGCCGACTCCGGCCGCCAGCTGCGTGCGCTCCGGGCGGCGTTCGAGCGAGGCGGCCACGCTCCCGCCGATCGCTGCGACGAATCCGACGGCTTGGAGGCCGCTGACATGGTTTCCGGAGACCGCTATGCCCCAGATCACGGGAATGGCGGCCGAGAGGGCGGCGATCGGCGCCACGACGCTGATCGCTCCGGCTGCCATGCCCCGGTAGAACGCGGCCAGGCCGACGGTCCCGAAGACCGCGGCAAGAGCCGCCCAGGCCACCTCGTCACCCGGGATCGGCGTGCCGCGGACGACGACCGCGATCCCGAGTGCGGCGAGTCCGAACGGCTGTGACGCCGCGAGCACCATCAGGGCCGGCATGACCCGCGCCTTCACGCCGCCGAGGAAGTCGCCGACGCCCCAGCTGAGGCTGGCGCCGAGCGCCAGTAGCGCGGCCAAACCTAGTTGGGCACCGGCCGCGTGGCGGCGACGGCGTCGAGCTGGTTCGCGTGGTAGAGCACGGCTGCCTCGGCGGTGCGGGCGGCGCGGGCGTCGTGGTGGCAAGCGACCGCGTGCAGCAACTCGGCGGGCGCGCCGAGCTCCTCGAGCAGCCGGAGCCCGAGGTGGACGTGGCCGAGCAGCCGCCCCTCGTCGGTCGGAGCGAAGACCGGCGGCCGGCCCAGCTCGCGCGTACGGCCGACGTCGTGCACGAGCGCCGCAGCCAGCAGCAAGTCGGCCCGCAGGCGCGGATGGATCTGAGCGAGCTCACGGCAGAGGGTCGCGACCCCGACCGTGTGCTCGAGCAGGCCGCCCGCATACGAGTGGTGGCCATCCGGAGTCGCCGGATATGTCCGCAGCGGCGCCTCCGCGAGCGCCCGCGTGACGACACCGCGCAAGCCGTCGTCGTGGACCTCGCCGACGAGGAACTCGAGGAAGCCCTCGAGCTCGTCTGCGTCGCGACGCAGGCCCGGCGTCAGCCCGGCCGGGTCGATGTCCTCGGCGGGCTCGAGCGTCCGCACCTCGACCTGGAGCTCGTTCCGGAACCGCTCGACACGGCCGAGCACGCGAACCGCGTCGCCTGTCTCGAAGCGCCCGTCGAGCAGGTCGACGTCATTCCAGACCCGTGCGCCGATCCGCCCGCTCGTGTCCACGAGCTCGAGCGCGAGATAGCTCGAACCGTTCCGCGTCCGCAACCGCTCCTTGCGCGCCACCGCGTAGACGCCCTCGACCGTGCGGTTTTCCTCGAGATCCGCGATGGTCGTCACGAGAGGGAGTTTCGCATGGCGGGGTAACGGGGTACCCCGGGCCCTGATGGCGGTTGCATTGCGCCAGAGCCGGCGGTTCGACTCGTCGAGCCCGGTGACCCGTTACTGGATCGTCAACAGCGTCGGGTTCTCACTTTCAGGCGGCGGTCACGGCACCGTCGAGCGAGTCCTCGCGGAGGGCAACCCGTACGACCCATCGATGCTCGAGGTGCGGACGAGCCGCCGCAAGGTTCGTCGAGTGCCGACGTCGGCGGTGATCGCCGTCGTCCCGCAGGAGAAGGTGCTCGTCGTCGACCACCGGCGCCGCCTCATGCCCGACCGCAAGCGCGACCTCGCCCTGCGCGTGCGCTGGAGCGCCCGCGTGCTGTGGCGCATTCTCGTCGTCAGCATGGGGCTCCTTGCCTCCTTTACGGTCGAGCTGCTGGAGCTGAGCCGTTGTGTGTGGAGCGAGGGATCGCCGGTCGTCGCGCGTACGAGCCGGAAGGGCTGTAGCGAGGCAGTGCGGTTGGTACGGTCAGTGCCGTGGCAGTCGTACGGCCGTTCCGCGCGCTCCGCTACGACCCGGCTGTCGGCGGCCCGCTCGACTCGCTCGTCGCGCCGCCCTACGACGTCATCGACGCGGCGCAACGCGAGGAGCTCCTCGGACGAAACCCGCACAACGTCGTCCACCTGACGCTGCCCGACTCCGGGGAGGAGGCGGCCGCGAGCCTCGCGGACTGGCAGGAGCGCGGCGTCCTCGTCCGCGATCCCGATCCCGTCTGCTGGTGGCTCGCGCAGGACTACGTCGGTCCCGATGGCGTCGCCCGGCGTCGCGAGGGGTTCGTCGCCGCGCTGCAGGTCGAGCCGTACGAGAACCGTGTCGTCCTGCCGCACGAGCGCACGCACGAGGGGCCGATCGAGGACCGCCTCCGCCTGCTGCGCGCCACGCACACGCAGCTCGAGCCGCTGTTCTTCCTCTGGGACGGGACGATCGCGCTCGACGGCCTGGGCGAGCCGGACCTGCAGAGCGGCGGGGACAGCCTCTGGCGGCTCGATCCGGAGTTCTCGGCCGCGCTCGTCGACGAGCTCGCCGACGCGCAGCTCCTGATCGCCGACGGGCACCACCGCTACGAGACGACGTTGGCGTCCGGCGAGCAGTGGTTGCTCGCGGTGATCGTCCCGACCGACCAGGAGGGATTGACGATCTTCCCCACGCACCGGGTCGTCCAGAGCGCCGGCGGCGCCTCGGGCATGCCGATCGACCCGCCGCGGGAGAGCCTTCCGGGGCCGGTGCTCTATCGCGCGGGGAAGTACGAGCTGCTCTCCGGCAACGGCTTTCTCGATCCCGAGGTCGTCGAGCGGTTCGCGCCGAGCGGCGTCACCTACACGCCGCAGCGCGAGGAGGCGGTCGCCAGCGTGGACCGCGGCGAGGCGGAGGCGGCCTTCCTGCTGCGCCCGACGCGGATCGAGGACGTCTGGGACGTCGCGCGGCGCGGTGGCGTGCTCCCGCAGAAGAGCACGTTCTTCTATCCGAAGCTCACCTCCGGCCTGCTCATGCTGCCGCTTGACTGACTGGCTGGTGCTCTGCCGAGCGGCCGTCGCCGATGTCGACGCGGTGCTCGAGCGCCTCCCGACGCGGGCCGAGCGCGAGCCGGTCGTCGGCGCGGGCCTCGGGGGCGACGACACGACGGCGATCGACCAGGCCGCGGAGGAGGTCATCCTCGCGCGGGTGCGGGAGGCCGCGGGTGCCGTCGTCTCGGAGGAGGTCGGCCGCGTCGGCGGTGCGGGGCTGCCGCTGTTCGTCGTCGACCCGATCGACGGCTCGCTCAATGCCAAGCGCGGGATCCCGTTCTTCTCGCTCTCGATCGCTGTCGCTGAGGGGGAGACGATGGACGACGTCGTGTTCGGCTTCGTTCACGACTTCGGCTCCCGCGAGGAGTGGACGGCGCGCCGCGGCGAGGGCGCCTGGCTGAACGGCGAGCCACTCGGCGCGGTGCGGCCGAAGGAGGAGGTCGAGATCCTCTCCTTCGAGGCGACGCTGACCTCGCTCGTCGCTCGGGACGCGCAGAAGGTCGCCGATCTCGCCTATCGGCTGCGGATCATGGGCTCGCTCGCCCTCTCGCTCTGCCACCTCGCTGCCGGTCGCGTCGACGCCGTCTGCTCGCTCAAAGCGGCGCGGTCGGTCGACATCGCCGCGGCGCAGCTTCTCTGCCGCGAGCTTGGGCTGGTGGTCGATCTGTTCGACGCCGAGGAGTCGTTCGGGGCCGCTCCTCTTGACCTCGAGCAGCGTTCCCGGGTAGTCGCGGCCGGCTCGTCGCCGGTGTGCGACCGAATCGCTGTTGCGCTCCGCGGTTAGCAGGACTTGAACGGGCGTGCTCCAGGCTGTATGTCTACGGAGCGCCGGTCGTCCAAGAGAGGGGTAAGAGATGCCGAGTAGCCGCGTCGCGCTGGGATCGCTGTGCGTTCTCGCCGTTTTCCTGATCGGGGGTGCGCTGCCGGCCTTTGCCTCCACCACGGCGCCGACCCCGGAGACGGCCGTCCAGGTGCCGGAGCGCCTGTGCGCCGCGGCCGTCCCCGGCCACATGGCCTGCGACGCCATCGGCTACCGGACTCGGCTGGTTTCCTCGGCCGAGGCGAAGCAGCTGCATGCCGCGGGGATCGCACGCCCGACCGCACCGAGCTCCGTCGGTAAAGGACCGGCCGGCGGGTACTCCCCGAGCCAGCTCGGGACGGCCTACGGCGTGAACCCGGCCACAGCGACGACCCAGACGGTGGCGATCGTCGACGCCTACAACGATCCGAGTGTCACTGCCGACCTGGACGCGTTCGACGCGAACTACGGCCTCCCGGCCGAGACGTCGTCGTCGTTCGCTGTAGTGAGCCAGACCGGTGGAAGCGTGTCCGGCATCAACAGCGATGTCGGCTGGGCCGGCGAGATCACGCTCGACGTGGACGCAGTCCGGGGCCTGTGCCATGCGTGCAAGATCCTGCTCGTCGAGACGAACTCGAGCCTTGATACCGACCTCGCGGCTGGGGTGAACTATGCAGCCGCCCACGCGAGCATCGTCAGCAACTCCTACGGCGGGCCGGAGTTCTCCGGGGACGCGGGCGTGAGCGCCTATGACCATCCGGGAGTCGCCATCCTCGCCTCGAGCGGCGACGACGGCTGGTACGACTGGGACGTCTTCAACAACGGCGACTCCACCCCCAGCGCCCCGCAGCGGCCGGCGTCGTTCAACACGGTCATCGGAGTCGGCGGCACGACCCTGAACCTGAACCCGGACGACTCACGCGCGAGTGAGACAGTCTGGAACAACAACGGCCTGGACGATGTCCCGGGTCAGTTCGTCGGTGCGCTGGGTGCCGCCGGCAGCGGCTGCAGCACGCTCTACACCGCGCAGACGTGGCAGCAGGGCGTCACCGGCTACAGCTCGCTCGGCTGCGGAGCCACCGCCCGGAATGGCGTCGACGTGGCGGCCGACGCCGACCCTCACACGGGCTACGACACCTACGAGACAACGGGTTGGTGCACGACTACCGACGACAACGGCAACCCCTGCCCGGGCAGCGACCCCGGCTGGGAGACCTTCGGCGGCACCTCGCTCTCTTCGCCGCTCGTCGCCGCGATGTGGGCTCTCGGCGGCGGGCCCGCGGGTGTGAAGTACCCGGCGCTGACGCTGTACGGGCACTTCCAGACCAGTCCGTCCCAGTTCTTCGACGTCACGTCGGGTGGGAACGCGTACTGCGGCGGGGACTCCGCGACCGCGTGCAGCCCCGGGGCGAATCCCAACCAGCAAAACGGCGAGTTGCTGGATTGCATGTGGGGCCCGACCGGCACCACCGTTCTTACGAGCATCGCGCAGTGCAACGCGCAGTCGGGCTACGACGGCGTCTCAGGCGTCGGGACACTCAAGAGCGTCACCCCGTTCCAACCGCTCTCCCCGACCGCGGTGATCCAGGATCCCGGCGCGGTCGACGGTGGAGTCGCCCATACGTTCAGCGCTTCGGGCAGCACCGTCCCCTTCCCCGGAGACTCGATCTCCCAATACAAGTGGAGCTGGGGTGACGGAACCACCACGACGACGGCCTCCGTCACGACGAGTCACACCTACACCTCGCTGGGTGCGAAGACGGTCACACTGACCGTGACCGACAGCGACTCGTCTCTGAACAACGGGCGCACCGGCAGCAAGTCGATTCAGGTCAGTCCTCAGGCGGTCGACCAGACGTTGAACGTCGCAAACGCAGGGAGTGGGGCGGGGAGCGTCAGCTCGAGCCCCGCCGGGATCGACTGCGGCGCGACCTGCTCTCAGGCGTATTCCTTCGGGACGGTCGTGACGCTCACGGAGGCACCGGCGAGCGGCTCGGTCTTCTCCGGGTGGTCGGGCGCCTGCTCGGGTACCGGCGGGTGCAGCGTGACGATGAATCAGGCCCGGTCGGTGACCGCGACGTTCACCCTCAAGCCCCCACCCGGTTGCGTCGTTCCGAACCTGAAGGGCAAGACGCTCTCTTCCGCGAAGAGCGCGCTCAAGCACGCCCACTGCAACGCGGGCAAGGTCACCAAGAAGTTCTCCAAGGTCAAGAAGGGACGCGTGATCTCGCAGAAGCCGAAGGCGGGGACTGACCTGCCGGCGGGCTCGAAGGTCAACCTCGTGCTCAGCAAGGGCAAGAAGCGCTAGCGCTTCGCCGGGATGCGGGCGGTGGCGTGCGATGTCGCCGCCCCGCTCCCGGCAACGTTGACCGCCGTGACCCGCACCCGCAGCCGGTGGCCGCGGTCGGCG
>DATFSG010000345.1:0-2972 GCA_035262765.1 Gaiellaceae bacterium
CTCGACGTGGACCAGGGGCTCTTCGACGACCGCCGCCGCGCCAAGACCGAGGCGCAGGTCGCGGGGCTGCGCCGCGCCCAGCGCGCCGCCGAGGCGGCGATGGACGCTTGCCGCGAGCTCCTCCGCCGCGCCGAGATCCGCGGCGATGAGCTGCTGCTCGACGGCGAGCAGCTCACCGTCGAGCGCGTCAAGGCGGACATGAGCGTCGCGTTCGCCTCGCACGACACGACCGCCGACGAGTACATCGTCGCGCCCGGTGCGCAGGGCGCGGTCGGTCACGACATGGGCTCCGGCCCGATCAGGCCGAACTCGCCGCTCGTCGTCGACATCTTCCCGCGGGACAACGCCTCGGCCATCTACACGGACATGACGCGCACGTTCGTCGTCGGCGAGGTGACCGACGAGGTGCACGAGTGGCATCGCCTCTGCAAGGAGGCGCTCGACCGCGCGAACGCGGAGATCCGCCCCGGTGTTGCAGGCCGAGCCGTCTTCGACGGCACCTGCGACATCTTCGAGGCGGCCGGGGAGCTGACGCTGCGCACGAAGCAACCCGGCGAGCCGCTCGCCGACGGCTTCTTCCACAACCTCGGCCACGGCGTCGGCCTCGAGGTCCATGAGGAACCGGGCCTGGGCCTGCAGGGCGACAAGAAGCTCGTCGCAGGCGACGTCGTCACCGTCGAGCCGGGGCTCTATCGCGCCGGTTACGGCGGCGTCCGGCTCGAGGACATCGTCCTCGTCACCGAGAGCGGCGCCGAGGTCGTCACGGATTACCCGTACGACCTCGAACCCTGATTAATCCACCCCTAACCGGGTAGAGGCTGCGCAAATACATCGGGGGGCGACGGATGCCTAGGGGCGTCCGTCGACGCCCAAGCTAGGAGGGCTGGATGAGCGCAATGTCTTCCGATCGGCCGGTGCAGCTAGTCGAGAGCACACCGGTCGCCGATCCCGCGCCGCTCGGTCTCGCAGCATTCGCCCTGACGACGTTCCTGCTCAGCGGGACGAATGCGTCCTTCATCCCTGACCTGATGTGGGTCGGGTTCGCCCTGTTCTACGGCGGGCTCGCCCAGTTCTGCGCCGGGATGTGGGAGTTCCGCAACCGGAACGTCTTCGGGGCGACGGCGTTCGGGTCGTACGGTGGCTTCTGGATGGGGATCGGCATCTACGTCGTCCTCGCCCACACGACGAGCTTCCTCGGGTCGATGACCCCGACCGACGTGGCGAACTCGCTCGCGTGGTTCCTGCTTGCGTTCGCGATCTTCAACACGTACATGCTGATCGCCAGCATGCGCGTGAATGTCGCCGTCTTCATGGTCTTCCTCACGCTCGAGGTGACCGAGATCCTGCTCGTGATCGGCAACTTCCGCGTGGCGCACGGCATGTCGCCGTGGATGCTCCATGCGGGTGGCTGGGCAGGCATCGTGACCGCGGCAGTCGCCTGGTACGCGTCGGCAGCAGGTGTCTGGAATGGGGTCTGGGGCCGCTCGATGCTGCCGGTAGGCGGGCAGCTCGCGACGGAGCGGGCTCAGACGGTGGCGACGGCCTAGGATCCCGGAGACCGGAGGAGAGGAAGGAGGCCGTTCTTGGCAACGGAAGCGAGCGACCACGCCATCGAGACGATGTTCCTCGAGGAGCGGACCTATCCGCCTCCCGAGGACTTCGCGGCGCAGGCGAACGCCAAGCCCGACATCTACGACGTCCCGTTCGAGGACTTCTGGGAGCGGGAGGGCCGCGAGCGGGTCACGTGGTTCGAGCCGTTCACCGAGCTCTACGAGTGGGAGCCGCCGTACGCGAAGTGGTATCTCGGCGGCAAGCTGAACGTCTGCCACAACTGCGTCGACCGGCACGTCGAGGACGGCGCGGGCGAGAAGGTGGCGTTCCACTGGGAGGGCGAGCCCGAGGGAGAGACGCGCGCGATCACGTTCGCGGATCTCCAGAAGGACGTCGTCCGCTTCGCGAACTCGCTCAAGAAGCTCGGCGTGCAGAAGGGGACGCCGGTCGGGATCTACATGGGCATGGTTCCGGAGCTGCCGGTGGCGATGCTCGCGTGCACGCGGCTAGGCGCGCCGCACACCGTCGTCTTCGGCGGCTTCTCGGCCGACTCGCTCTCCGGCCGGCTGAACGACATGAAGTGCGAGCTCCTCATCACGCAGGACGAGGCGTGGCGGCGCGGCTCGAAGGTCGGGCTCAAGACGATCGCCGACGAGGCGATGGGCGACGCGCCGGGAGTGAAGAACTGCGTCGTCCTCCGCCGCACCGGGAGTGACGTGCCGATGCAGGAGGGTCGCGACCACTGGTGGCACGACCTCGAGAGCGACGCCTCCGACGACCCCGCTTCGTGTCCGTGCGAGCCGATGGACAGCGAGGACCTGCTGTTCCTCATGTACACGAGCGGCACGACCGCGAAGCCGAAGGGGATCATCCACACGACCGCCGGCTACCTCGTCGGCACGTCGACGACGCACAACTACATCTTCGATCTCAAGCGGAACGAGGACGTGTACTGGTGCGCCGCCGACATCGGCTGGATCACCGGCCACAGCTACATCGTGTACGGGCCGCTCTGCAACGGAGCGACGTCGGTCCTCTACGAGGGCACACCCGACTTCCCGGACAAGGACCGGTGGTGGTCGATCGTCGAGAAGTACCGGGTGACGATCCTCTACACGGCACCCACCGCGATCCGCTCGCACATGAAGTGGGGGCCGGAGTACGCGGAGAAGCACGATCTCTCGTCGCTGCGGCTGCTCGGCTCCGTCGGCGAGCCGATCAACCCCGAGGCCTGGGTCTGGTACCGCGAGCACATCGGCGGCGACCGCACGCCGATCGTCGACACCTGGTGGCAGACGGAGACCGGGATGATCCTGATCACGCCGCTGGCCGGCGTGACGACGCTGAAGCCCGGCTCGGCGACGCGTCCGTTCCCCGGGATCGACGCAGCCGTCTACAACGAGGCCGGCGACGAGGTCGGC
>DATFSG010000346.1:0-13193 GCA_035262765.1 Gaiellaceae bacterium
GATCGTGCTCCCTCGGGATCGCCGGCGACAAGCCGGTACTCCGCGGCCGCGACCGCCCGAGCGCTGCACAGTGCCTCGTCGACGCTGAGGCGCGCAGCATGCCCCGCCAGTTCAGCCGCAGTGGCTGGGACCCCGCGTTCCGCCGCCTCCGCTGCTGCCCGCTCGAGCTCCGCCGCAACCTTCTCGTCCGCATCCTCGACCGAGCGCGCGAGATGGTGCGCCCGCTCGAGCCGGGACTCGGCGACAGTCGCGAGGCGGGCGTGCGCCTCGCGTCGCTCCCACGGCGCCGCCGTCGCGTACGTGGTCTCGGCAAGCAGCGGGTGGGTGAACCGGAGCCGGTCTCGCGCGACCCGAAGCACGTCGAACGCAACGGCTTCGGCCAACCCTGTCGACCCGCCTGCGGCCCGATCGACCAGCGCCACGGTTGGCTGCAGGCAGGCGGAGGCGAGCAGGGCGGCATCCGCAGCGGCGCGTGGTAGGGCCTCGATCCGTTCCCCCAAGACCGCCGCTAGTCCGGGCGGGAGAGGCAGCGTCTCATCGTCGTCGGCGGCGTCTGCGAGCGAGCGAGCGATCTCTATCGCATAAAGCGGATTCCCGCCACACGCCCGGTGGAGCCGCTCCAGCCGAGGGCGCGGCAGGCTCTCACCCAGCCGCTCCTCGAGCAGCCGGTCGAGCTCCGTCAATGTCAGCGGTCCGATCCGCCGCACCGCAAGCCGGTCGCGCAGCTCACGGTCTAGGCCGAGCGGCGGGGGCTCGTTCTCGACAGACCTCCGCGCGACGAGGACACGAACGGGCAAGTCGCGGATCCGCCGGACAACGAAGCAGAGCGTCGCCTCGGTCGGCTGATCGAGCCACTGGACGTCGTCCACGGCTACCACGAGCGGCGCCTCTAACGCCGCTCTCCGAACCAGCCCGAGCGCCTCCCTCGATACGGCGAGGCTGCTCGCTGCACCACCGTCGAGCACGGTCACAAGCGGCGTCGGCCCAGCCTCGTCGACAAGCGACTCGACCAGATCGCCGAGCGCGGCGTAGGGAAGCGACGTTTCGCTCTCGGCCGGCCGAGCCACGAGGGTCCGGAAGCCTGACTCCCGGGCGAGCCGGAGCGCCTCGTCCCAGACCGTCGACTTACCGATCCCGGCCTCGCCGTCGAGCAAAAGGCCCGCTGCCTCCGTTCGCGGCCCGAGCAGCGCCTTGACGGCCTCTAGCTCGCGCCTGCGTCCCACGATCGCCACGAACCCAGCCTACGACGCTCGGTGTATCGGGCTCACGGACAAGATCTGGCAACGCGCGGGGTGAGGCCAGTCGACGGAGGCTCTGCAGGCGGTAGCGCGCTGTTGACTCCGCCTCGTCCAGGTCGTAGAGTCATCCACGCGGACCTCTGCGGCGGCCCTTACTCAGTCGCACTTTTTGACGGGAGGTACCCAAGATGTCTGTTATAGAGAAGGAGATGCGCGGGGTCGAGTTGAACGTCGAGGGACTTTTGAAGCTTCTCGGCGGGACGCCCGAGCAGCGTGAGCGGTTCTGGGAGATCTTCAAGGGCATCACGTCATTGGCCGATGCGCGGCTCATCGAGGGCTCGCTCACGGCAGCGGAGCACCACTTGCAAGGCCTCCATGCCAGCCTCGCCTCGTTGCATGGCGCGGCTGAGGAAATTCGCGCCGGCGACTGACGTCACAGTGCGCCAAGGTTCCGGGGCCGGTTCGGGCACCCCGTCCGAACCTGCCCCAGGAACCGTCGACCGCTCCCACGTGCTCGTCCTCGATTTCAGCCGGAAGCTGAACGAAGAGTTGCTTCCTGGCGCACGCTGGCGCCGAGTCGGCAAGCTGGCCGACGTCGAAGAGGACGGGGCACCGCCACCTCTGCTCGCCATAGGCGTCTACGCTGACAGCAAGCCGAGCTTGGCGGGCGAGTTCGCCGCGTGGGCATGGCGGGTGGGTGTCCCGGCACTCGGTGTCGCCGTCGGGCCGGGAGCTACGCTCGTCGGCCCACTCACGATCCCCGGGCGAGTCGGCTGCGGCAACTGCGGCTTGCTGCGCGTTCGTGCCGCCGCGGCAGGTCGTGCTGTCGAAGCCGTGAGCGAACTCGCCAGCGAGGTTCCGCTCGCACTCCTTCGCCGTCTCTTGGTTGCGCAGCTCGCGGTTTTCGAGCACCCCGGCAAGGGAGCGGCAGAGCTCACCGACACCGTCGTCCGGATCCGGAAGGGCGAGCTAAGCCGGCACCATGTCGTGCCGCTCGCTGACTGCGCCGTCTGTGGTGGAGCGCGGCGCCTCGGCAGAGCGAACACCCCTACCATCCCCGCGATCGAGTCGGCGGCGACTGGCGACCCGCTTGTCGGTTGGGTCGATCCCGTCACCGGTGTCATCCCGGAACTCGTCGTCGATCAGACAGTAGAAGACGCAACTTCGCTACCGATGGTGGTGTCAGCGGCACCGCCGCACATCGTCGATCGCGACGGTCGTTTGCGTCGGCTGCCGGTCGGCTGGGGCAAAGGCTTCACTGCAGCCGAGGCAGTCCGCTCTGCCTTCGGGGAAGCGATCGAGCGCTACAGTGCCTCACTTCCCGACCCCGCACGGATCAGCTGGAGGCGGATCGGCGAGCTCGACGGCGACGTTCTCGATCCGCGCGAGTTCCCTCTATACAGCGACGAGCAGTACGCGCGGGCGGGTTTTCCCTATCCGCGCTTCAACCCGGAGCTGCTTCATCCCTGGGTCCGAGGACGCTGGCTTGGCTGCCGGGACGAGGTTTGGGTTCCGGCCGTCTTTGTCTTCCTCTCACTCGCGCTTCATCGCGAAAACCTGATCTGCCAAGGCAGCTCAAATGGATTGGCAGCGGCAACGACGCTCGACGAAGCTTCCTTGCGCGCAATCCTCGAACTGGTCGAGCGCGACGCCTTCATGAGCGCATGGCTCAGCGGAGAAGCAAGTCAGCTAATCGAAATCGACGACTCGCTCGAGTCCCCACTGCGGGAAGCGCTCAAAGGCATTGCAGAACTCGGGGGCGACGTAGAGCTACGCCTGCTGCCGACGTCCGCGTGCGGAACGACAATCGTCGCGCTCGCCATTGGCGATGGACACAACTGGCCCGGTGTCACACTCGGCGTCGCCACCGACTTCGACCCCGCTCTAGCTCTCCGCGGCGCAATCCTTGAGCTCTGCCAGACCGGCCCCCACCTGAGGAAGCTTCTCCGCTCTCACGCCCGCGAGATACCTCGCGATCCTGACGCGGTCCGAGAGATGCTTGACCACGCCACCTACTACTTCCCCGCCAGCCGACGACGTGACTTCGACCGCCTGCGCGCCCACGAACAGGTCATCACGCTCCGCTCGCTCACTGCAACGAGCCGCGAACGCTCATTGACCGCCTGCACAGCCGCTCTCGGCGGCGCCGGCATCCGCGTCGCGATCGTCGATGTCACCTCGGCCGACGTCGCCACCACCCCCCTGCGCGTCGCACGCGCGGTCAGCCCAGACCTGCAACCGATCTCATTCGGCACAGGCTTCGAACGCGTACCAACCGAGCGGCTGCAAAGCCGACTGCGGACCGACATCACGCCCCTCATCCACCCCCTCTGGTAGGACCCTCGACTTGCTGAGTCGCCCCCTCAAGGGTCACTCATGCGATTGGGTGCGTCGACGATTGGGTACGCGCTGGCGCTCAGCCCAGCTCGCGCAGTAGGTTCTCGAGCCTCCAAGTCGGTTGCGCTGTTCCCGAATCATCCGCCCGCCGCTCGCGAAGCTGATCGCGTTGTTCGACCACCCAGTCTTGGTACCAGTCGGGCAGGAGTTCGTTGCCCGCGCGTGAGAGGTAGCCGACGTCGTCCCAACGAACCGCGTGCTCATCAAGAACGCGGTCCGCGGACGCCGCCAGCTCGTGGGCGTCGAGGAGGACGAACGGCGAGAGCGCTACATGCGTGCTTGTCGCCTCTACTCGACGGCGCGCCAATGTCAAACCGTTGAGGCGGACGCCAAGCGGAGCAGTGTGGTGACGCTCGAGTAACGCTTGCGTAACGCCGACCTGCCAGGTTGCCCACGTTCAATCGAGGGCCAGGGGAGGATCATGGCAGACCAGGGTTTCGAACTCGACGTGTTTCGGGACCTGCTCGAAGAAGCAGGTGCAGTCGGTCGACTAGCGCGTTCCGAGAAGTCGTTCATCGCGGCGTACGAAGCGTTCCGCAGACAGGACCCGAAGGCGTTCCAGGCTGCGCTCCGGCTCAGACCGCCGCTGGACTGCCGATTGATCTGCGAGTGGATCCGGCTGAAGGAATGCGTCTTCCTCTGCTTCGAGCTCTGCGGGCCGCCGCCCGTCGAGCAGCCGAAGCTCGATCCCCGGGTCTTCGCGGAAGGCGTCGTCCGGATTACCTCGAACGAGAAGCTCGTCGCGCAGCTCGTCGCCGCGGTCGAGAAGCGCGACAAGGCCGCCTTCCAGCGTCTCGTCAAGGCCCAGAAGCTCGGGCCCTACTGCCACTTCTTCTGCCACTGGGTGTGCTTCGTCTACTACCGGCTCGTCTGCCGCTGGCTGTGCGAGCCGCTCGCCGAACGGCCGAACCTGGCGGCCGAGCTGAGCAACTCCGGCTTGGCGCTCGGCGCGCTGCTCGAGGACCGAAAGGCGTTCGACGCCGCGGTGGCCGCCTCCCAGGCGGGCGACGCTGCGAAGCTGAAGGCGGCCATCGGAGACGCGGGCCTGATCCGCTGGTGCTACTGGATCTGCGGCTGGTTCTGCAGCTGGCGCTGCGTCCTCGTCTGTCTCACGCTCTGTCGCGAGTTCCCGCTCAAGGCGATCGACGACGAGCTGCAGGAGGCCCAGGCCTTCGGAAAGGCGGTCGGAACGCTCGCCGGGAAGCCGGCGGAGCTCGAGCGGCTGAGCCTGGCGGTCGGCGCCGGCGATATCAAGGCGTACACGGCGCTCGTCACCGAACTGCAGCTCCGGCCCTACTGCATCCAGCTGTGCCACTGGATTTGCTTCCTGCGGTGCCGGCGCTTCTGCATCCTCGTCTGCCCGCCGCCGGACACGATCCCTCTGTTCACGAAGGTGGGGATCTACAGCATCTTCGCCGTGGACGGTGAGTTCCAGGCGGACGGTACGACGACAGCCGGCGAGTATGCCTTCACCCGCATAATCCCGCTCGAGGGCGTCATGCCTAGCGGCGACGCCTCGACGGCCTACGAGTACCACTTCCGGATCGCCAAGTACCCGAACTCGGCACCCGCACAGGCGTCGGACGTTCTCGGGGCTCAGATCGCCCCGTCGGTGATTGGCCAGCTCGAGTTCTTGGCATGGAACGTCATGCTCCCTGGGCCAAACAAGTGGGAGCTCCGGACAAGTGAGTACTGGGTGAACAATCCGGGAGCGCAGGTCCACATCCCGCAGCAATTCGGCCCCGACCTCGTCGTGGACGTGAACAAGAACGTCAAGGCCAACGGCTGGATCGAGGTTCCGCGCGAGAACGACCTTTCCCAGGGAGGGGTGGGGAAGTTCGTCGCCGGCGGAGGTCTCGCTGGAACCGACATGCTTGCCCGGCTCGACACGACGAAGTTCACGAACGAGGTCGTCGACCTGAGCGTTCCCGCGCCCGGCCTGAAGGCGGGCGACTCGCTCGCCGCCGGGGTCCCGCCGCACTCGGAGATGCCGACGTACCGGATCTTCTTCGAGGCGCGGGAGGTCGGCCCGGGACCGACCGTGAGCTCGAACGACCTGACGAAGATCGCCTTCAGCAACACGAACTACACGTACGTCCGCCACGCCGAGTGGGACGGTGGACCGGTGTCGACCCGCAGCGTCTGCTCGCTCGACATCGCCGAGATGGTCGCTCCTGGAGCGACGGGGTGCGACAAGCAGCACGACCACGTCCACGCGCTCTACACCTGCTACCACCCATACCTGGGAAGCGTGCTCCTGTGGCTGCAGGGGCCGGGGATCCCGACCGGCGTCGGCATTCCGCCCTCGCCAGTGCCGCCTGCTCCGTTCTCGTTCGCTCCGGCTATCGCTGCCGGCGAAGCGGCTTCCGGCCCAGCCGGCCACGACTTCAACCTAAGCACGCTGAGGCCGTGCGCGTACATCCTCTGGATGGCGACGACTGTGAAGTTGACGGAGGGCGACGGCAGCATTCCCGATCCCACGGACTGGGACGTGATCGCGTTTTGCAAGGGGAGCTGACAGCTGGCGGCAGGCACCGAGTACCTGGAGGTCTGGCAGCCCGGCTCGGGTGAGCAGCGGTGGGTGACCGGCTGGGACTTCGCGGACTTCAAGGCGAAGGACAAGGAGTACTTCGACCGGGGTCTTCGGCTCGTCGGCCTGCGCGTACGGAGCGGGAAGTTCACCGGGGTCTGGCACCCGGGCTCGGGTGCGCAGTGGTGGGTTCCTGGCTCGGATTACGCCGCGTTCAAGGCGCAGGACAAGTTGTACTTCGACCAGGGACTGCGCCTGGTCGACATCGAGTACCACGACGGGAAGTGGACGGGCGTCTGGCGGCCTGGCACCGGTGCGCAGTGGTGGGTGCCTGGCTGGGACTACGACGCGTTCAAGGCGCAGGACAAGACGTACTTCGACGAAGGCCTCCGCCTCGTCTGCCTACGCGTGAACAACGGCAAGTACACGGGTGTCTGGCGCCCGGGCTCCGGCCCGCAGTGGTGGGTCCCGGGCTGGGACCACGAGGCGTTCAAAGACCAGGACAAGAAGTACTTCGACGAGGGGCTCCGTCTGGTCGACCTCGAGGTCCACGACGGGAAGTTCACCGGCGTCTGGCGTCCGGGAACCGGCGCGCAATGGTGGTACTTCGGCGACGACTACGAGATGTTCCGGGCCCGCGACCTCGGCCACTTCGACGACGGGCTGAGGCTGCGCAAGGTCTTCCCCTATCCATCCAGTTGTGACAGCGAGTGCCTGAACCAGGTCGTGATGCCCACGAGCACCTACAACTACGAGATCACGAGGACCTCGGAGCACTGTCCGGGCTTGCCCGGAACCTGCGGGTCGCCTGGACCGGGCGAGGTCGTCACCTACCACTGGCCGTGCCTCACCTTCGACGGAAGCAAGCGGTACGCCCGTCTGTCCGCGTTGAGCTACAACGACGCGCCGCTCTTCACGCTCCCCTTCTCCGACACGGAGGTCAAGGAGCTCGGGCCCTGGCTCTACCAGCCGGGAAGCTGGCACCACGCGATCGACTTCCAACGCGCCGACCGTGCATCGTTCGACGTGCTCGCGGCTGCGCCCGGCCGAGTGATCTTCACCGGCTGGGACTGGTGGTCGGGAAACACGATCGTGATCAGCCACGAGTCCGGCGGCGTCCAGGACGCTTTCCGCACGATCTACATGCATCTGCGGAACGGCCCCACCCACGATGCCGACCAGTCCTGGAACATCACGGTGCCCAACCTGAAAGAGCCGCGCCTGACGCAATTCAAGAACTACCTGAAGAACACCGGGTGTCCGAAAGGTGGGCCGTACACGCCCAAGCCCGAGTTCTGGGGCTCCGACCAGGACAAGATCAAGCCGAGCTTGCTCGGCAGCGTGGTAGCCGCCGGTGTGGTGATCGCGCACTCCGGCTGCACCGGTCCGGGTGGTTGCGGATGCACCCAAGACCCCGTAAACGGCTGGACATGGGGAGGGACGCCGAATACGCATCTCCACGTGTTCTTCGCGCGACGCGATCCGACCGACAACCAGTGGTACTTCATCGATCCGTACGGGATCTACTCGTCAGGTGGCTGTTACCCGGCGCTAGACACGCCGATCACCACACCCTGCGCTCGCTACCCGATCGCCTGGAAGGGGCACAAGGCCGCGTACCCCTGATCCGCCGACAGCCCGCGTTCCGCGTATCCCCGCGTCGGTGTCGGCTGCGTCGCGTCTTGCTCGACCATGCGTTCCACACTTGTTGGAGGTCCCTTTCAAATCGCGGGTGGTGCATACACCGGATCGCTCGCTTAGTCGGCTAACACATCCCCTCTACGAGCCGCGCGATGCTTGATCCCAGGCGGAACCCACCCCAGAAAGGTGCACATGGCATTCGAACCGGTACCCCCAGCCTACGACGCGATTGTCGCGACACCCGTGCAGCCGGCGACCCGCGGGAGGACGGGCCGCCGGCTCGCGAGTGGTGACTGTTACGGGGCTGCTGGCTGGAAGGCCTGGCTGAGGTCGTACTTGGCGACGTCGTTGCCGAGCTTCTCGCCCTGCACGACGGAGTTGCGGAAGTGGAAGCCGATCCAGACGCGCGCGTCGAGGATCTGGTTCTGGACACTCTGGACGTTGTTGAAGACCCGATCGGTCGTCAGCGTGGTGCCGCCGTCCGTTGCCCCGGGGATCGTGATGTTCAGATGGTTGCTGCCAATGGCGGCCGCCACCGCGTCCGTGACCGCCGCGGTGAGGCAACCATGCGCGGACGGGTACTCCGGATGGGTGGGCGTCGCCAGCAGTGGCGTCCAGCCCGGGTCGGCGGTCGTGGCCGGGTTGCCGTCGAGGTCGGCGTGCCGGATCGCGGTGATCGGGCGCCACCCGAGGTAGAAGTACTTCGAATCCCAGCAGGCGATGCCCGCGTCGGCGGCGGTGAGCTCGCCCATTGCGAACATGTGCGCGGCGTCGAGGAGGTCCATGCCGTTTTCGGTGACCGCGTTGTGCATCGTCGCGTTCTCCTGGTTGACGGCATTGGCGTTCCAGAAGTACGCCGTATCCGTTTCGTCGGGTGTTCGGACCGTGCTGTTCAGGGCGCCGTAGGCCTCGGTCTCGTTGAGGTCCTTCGCGTACTGCTGGCTGGTCACAGCCGGCGGCGGTCCGACGCGGAACTGCGACGCCTGCTGAAGGACGAACGGCCGCATCGACGCCACCCAAGGCGTCTGTGCCGTCTGCCCTGCCGCCTGGAGCTGCCACTGACCCGGGATGATCGGCCCGATCGTCCCGTAGACCGGTGTCGCCGCGTTGCGGCCGTCACCGGCGCGCAGGGCGATAATGTCGTTCGCGGCCGCCTGGCCGAGCGCGACCCCGTCCGAAACGCCCGGCGCGCCGAGGCCGCCGAGCGAGGCGATGTAGGCGGTGTACTCGCCGTCGACCGTCCCCTGCTGGTCGGGCAGGTAGTTGTCGAGGGTGGTCTGGGCCGCGGCAGCCACGGCCGCCTGGGCCGAGGTACCGGGAACGACCGTGTAGGCGAAGTCGTGGTACGGAACGTAACCGCCCTCGAGCTTCGTCACGGCGTCGTAGACGGCCGCCTGCACATAGGACATGTAGACGATCCCCTCGACCTGGAACTTCGCCGGTGCCGAATTGCGCACGGCGTTCACCGCGTTCGTGTTCCATGTCAACACCGCGTCCGGGGGGATCCCCGGGGGCGGCGAAGCCTGAACTGCCGGAGTCGACGACGACGCCAACAACGCAGCCACGGCCGTCGCCGCGGCGACGCCAAGGACGATCCAAGCCCTCCTACGCAACTGTGTACCGCTCATCCTTCCTCCTTGTCTCCACTTGACGCGCCTTCCCCCGACAAGACGCGTTCTTGACGCTGCGCCGAGGATTGCGCTCAGCGCTAACGAGTCCCTGACGACGCGCTTACGCCATAGGCACTCCTGGGATTCGCCGGCGGCCAAAGGCTGGCCCGCGTGCACGGCACAGCCGGTTTCCCCACTTCTTCATGGTGCTCCCTTGTCGAGGGACACTGTTCACTCGGTAGAAGACACCGAACGCCACGAATTTCTTTAGCGGCCTCACTAGCGCGGGCGAGTGTTCTGGGATGACCTCTGAGGCGGACCGTTGGCGGCAAGGACGATCGAGGCCCTTCTCCGCATCTGTCCTGCTCATCTCTCCTCCTGGCCGCCGGAAGGTCGCGACCGCCCGCGGAACGATGGCCCTGCTCGACGCTCCCTCGGGTGTGGTGACGCTCGCGGAGCCGACATGATCGGCTCGGGCTCCCTTCGTGGCTTGCCGAATGCACGAGCGTCTCGGTGCGTTGACTCCTTCATGGGATCGGACCGTCGGCCTCGCGCGGTAAAAGCGTTTGCGCCGGCCGCCGCCTGCTGGCTTGCGGCAGGTGTCGTCAGCATCGTCTGGGCAACTGCGATGACCGGGCTGTGGCTCGTAATTGTCGCCGCGGGCGCCGGTTTGGTCGGGCTGGCAGAAGCGCTGCGCGCGGTCGTGATGCGGTCGCGCGAGAGGCATGCAGCCGACGACTGGCTGCGTAGCGCGACCGGAAGCGCGGTTCCGAAGCGCTACGAGTGGCGCGCGGCTCAGCTCCTGGCTGGGTGCGAGAGGCTGCGTCTCGCGCAGACGCTGCGTTTGATCGTGTGGCGCTCCGTCGAACGGCCGCCAGGGGCGCACGGAGCTTTGCCGACGGCTGGTCTAGCCGAGCATCGCGACTCGATGCGGCTGTTGGCCTCGAGGCTCGAAAGGATCGATCAGCCCGTCACGCCTGCCGGCATTCTGCGCGTGGTCGACCTCATAACGGACGGCACCGGCCCGCTGTGGAGCTCGCGGCGGAGCGAGGCTCTGGGCGAAGCGATCTCCTCTACGCTCGCGGTGTTGACACCGGAGCGGTTCGATCCGTTCGAACAAGATCGCGCGGCCTGACCGCGTAGTGGCAGTGGGCGCGGCTGGGATCGAACCAGTGACCCCCAGCTCTGACGGTAGGCGCCGAGACGAACATCACGCGCAAGCGACAGGCGCGGGAGTGGGACGAACGACACGGAAAGCTCGTCGACCTGTCCGCCTTCGAGCGCGAGATCCTCACGCTCATCCAGGACGTGCCTCTCAGCCGGCTCCAGAAGGAGACCGGCCCCTCACTCCGTTATGTGTCCCCGATCCGGCGTCGCCAGCGAGTTCCGCACCCCGGCACTGGCAGGCATTTCTCTGGGCCGTTGAGCGATCGACTCGTCGGCCCATATAGTCGTGGCGTGCCGATCCGGGTCGTGTTCGGCGAAGACAGCACCCTCGTGCGGGAGGGCGTACAGCGTCTGCTCGAGCCGGAGTCAGACATGGAGGTGGTTGCGGCCTGCAACGATCTACCGTCACTCAATCAGGCGATCGAGGAACACCGGCCTGAGGTCGTGCTGACGGATATCCGGATGCCCCCGACGAATCTCGACGAAGGTATCCAGGTCGCCGACCGTCTGCGGGAGACGAGTCCCGAGGTCGGTGTCGTCGTGCTCAGTCAGTTCGCGGCACCGGAATACGCACTAGCGCTGCTTGATAAGGGTGCCGAGCGCCGCGGCTATCTGTTGAAGGACCAGATCGGCGACTCGGTCGACCTCGCCGACGCGATTCGCGAGGTCGCCGGTGGCGGATCTGTGATTGACCCGAGGGTGGTCGCCACGCTGGTCGCTTACCGCTCGCGAGCCGACTCGCCCCTCGACGAGCTGACGCCACGGGAGCTCGAGACCCTAGAGCAGATGGCGCAGGGCAAGAACAACGCGGCGATCGCCGCCAACCTCGTGATTACCGAGAGTTCGGTTGAGAAGCTAGTCCACTCGATCTTGCAGAAGCTGGGTCTCAGCTGGCAGGGGGACATCAATCGGCGGGTGAAGGCCGTGCTTCTCTACCTCGCCGAAAGGGACGGCTAGGAGTCGAGCGGGATCGTGCCAATCACTTTTGTGCCGTGATCCGGAGCGGACTCGATCCGCAGTTCTCCGCGGATGGCGCCGAGACGGTCTTGCATATTTGTGAGACCGGCGCCGCGCCTGTAGTGAGGTGCAAGGCCGGCGCCGTCGTCGAGGACTTCGAATAGCAGGCCGCCCTCATGCTCCCGGACCCGCACACTCGCATGCGCGCCTCGCCCGGCGTGCTTTCCTGCGTTCTGGAGCGCTTCGAGACAGCAGAAGTAGACGGTCGCCTCTACCTCCGGGTCGAAACGACGGAGCGAGCTCGTCTCGACGCGGGTTGGAATGGGCGCACGCCGGGCCGCGTCCGCGAGTGCTTCGGCAAGCCCACGGTCCTGGAGCAGCGGGGGGTAGATGCCATGCGAGAGATCTCGGAAACCCTCCAGCGCCTCTTGCGTCGACCGATGGAGTTCGTCGAGGATCACCTTTGCCTTCTCCGGGTCGGCATCCACGAGCCCCCTCGCGGCAAGGAGATTGACGGCCATGCCGGCAAAGTACTGCTGGGCGCCATCGTGAAGGTCCCGCTCGATCCGTCGGCGCTCGGCATCGGCTGCGGACACCACCCGAGCCCGGGAGGCGCGTAGCTCGTCGGCCTGTTCTCGAAGCTCATCGAGGGATGCCTGGAGCCGGGAGTCGAGCCGGACATTCCGCAGGGCCAGACCGACCTGGCGAGCAAGCTCCGAGAGCACCTCCTCGGTCTGCGCGTCGAACTCGGGGCTCTCGATCGCACGCTCGGCGACGAGTAGGCCGTAGAGCTCCTCCCCGTACGAGATCGGAGCGACTCGCAGGTCGACTTCGCGACGACTCTCAAGAAGCTGCGGCAGCCAGACCGCAATCCATGCCTGGCCGGAGACCCCTGCTCTGGCGACGATCGACTCCTCCGGAGCTGTCAGCCGCAGCCAAGCCGGATCTCGGTCCGGATCCGAAGCGATGCAGTCGAGCATCCCACCCGACCCGGTCCAGACCTCGGCGGCTTCGAGCCCAAGAGCGACTCGCAGCGATTCGGCGAGTTGCTGCAACAGTTCCTCGAGGGGCACTGCGCGTGAGAGATTGGCGCCGAAGCCAGGCACGACCTCAGCGGGCGACTGGCGCGAGCCGTGGATTAGCTCGTAGGCGAAGGCCACCAGACGTTTGTTCGCCGCGCGGAAGAGTACGGCGCAAATCGCGGCCGCCACGATCGAAAGAAGAACAAGTGTCTTCTGCGTCTGGGTCGGCGCGTGGCCGAGCCAGGCGACGACGAGGAGGTAGACGCCGGTCACGATCACTGTCAGGCCCAGCAGAGAGATCGTGTGAACCAGGACTTGGTCGGCGGGACCGCCGGGCCATCCCGAACGGTCGACGAGGAAGCCGAGCGGGATTGGAATTGTCGCTGCGGCGGCGACCTGGAGTACCCCTGTCGGCCAACCCACCAAGACATGCAGGGTCAGTCCGACGAGCACGACCTCCAGCGCAGCGGCCAGCGAGACCGCGGCCCAGCGCATCTGCTGGCGTTCGGCGCGAGGCGCGAGCCGGTAGCGCGTTACGACGCCGTTGACTCCCACCCCCGCTGCGACAGCCGCTTCGATCACGACAGGCCACGCCGGAAGCGAAGGCCGCTCGGTCCAGAGGAAGACGCCC
>DATFSG010000347.1:0-4112 GCA_035262765.1 Gaiellaceae bacterium
ATCGTCGTAGATGTCGCCGAAATCCGCCACGGGCACGGCCTCGATCCCGAGCGACTGCAGGCGCTCGGCAACCTCGAGCCGACTCCGGGCCCTCGTCCACGCGCCGACGGCGGCCTCCACCTCGTCGATGCGGGCGAGCCGAGCGTCGAGCGTGGCGAGGCCCGGATCCGAGACTCCGATCTCGGCGGCCAGCGTGGCCCACTCGTCGTCGGTCCAACACGCGATCGCGACCCAGCGGTCGGAGAGCTCGCCCTCGTCGGCGCTCGGGAACACGCCGTGCGGCACCGCGCGTGAAGACCGGTTGCCGTCACGATCCACGATCGTGCCGTTGGCATCGGCTTCGATCAGCCACGGCGACAGCGTGAAGATGCCCACCTCCACCTGCGAGAGGTCGAGATAGACGCCACGACCGGTGCGGCGGCGGTAGTGCAGACCCGCAGCCACTGCGGCGGCGACGTAACGCGGCGCCAGGGAGTCGGTGATGGTGCCGAAGGGACCCACGGGCTCGCGGTCGGGCCAGCCGGTGAGGTAGGTGAAGCCGGAAAGCGCGGACCCCTGCGAGCCGAAGCCGGGGTAGTCCTTGTGCGGGCCGGTCTGCCCGTTGAGGCACGCGCTGATCATCACCAGGTTGTCGGTCTGATCCACCAGCGACGAGTAATCGAGGCCGAACCCCTTCATCGCGCGCGGCGCGAAGTTCTCGACTACGGCGTCGGCCCACTCGACCATGAGCTTCCGCACGAAGGCGACCGCGCGCGGGTCCTTCAGATTGAAGGTGGCGTTGCGCTTGCCGACGTTGAGTGTGTCGTACAGCGGGGACCCTTCGAGCCCGTGGGGGTTCTTCGGCCCGAGCGCCATGACCCGCAGGAAGTCGGGGCGGCTGGCCGACTCGATGCGCAGCACCGTGGCACCGTGCTCGGCGAAGTAGCGTGTCGAGATCGGGCCGGCCGCCCCGGAGCCGAACTCCAGGATGTTCACGCCGGCCCACGCGCCGGTGCCGTAATCGATGCCGGTCGCGGGCAACGGGGCGGGTTCACGGGTCCAGGAGGGCTCACTCGAACCGAGTGCAGGGGCGGCCCTCGTGACCGCAGTCGGTGCAGCCTCGCCGTCGGCACTCGACGTCACGACGAAGCGGTGCGGAAAGCGGCCGTACCCGCCGAGCGGCGCGAAGAAGTCGCGGGATGCGAGCTGCGCGTTGACGAGCATCTCGCGCGGCGACATCACCGGCGCGAGAAAGAGGTTGAACTCGCACGCGAGGTCGTACAGCTCCTGGTTCGTGTGCCGCGAGAACCACTCGCCGAGCGGGGCCTGGATGGCGTCGAGCTCTGCGTCGCTCGCGTTGACGTTGTTGAACGTCGTCCAGTCGATCGTGGTGAGCGCGTTCGCGCCGGGGACACGTTCCGCCATCATCAGCTCGGCGAGCTTGTCCCAGTTTTTTAGCCGGGCCGCGCCGCCGCGCACGCCGTACGAGACGAAGCCGTCGCGCGTCGGCCAGATCTCGCGCGTGCGACCGATGTTCGCGCCCATGCGCTGCCCGCGCTGGCCGTTGTCCTTGAACCCGGCGATCGCCGCCATGTTCGCGACGAACACGATCTCCTGCATCGAGCAGTCGACGACGCGGCTACCCTCGCCCGACTTCGCCCATAGCCCGCTCAGCGCGGCGAACGCCACCTCGCCCGCGGTGTGCGCGTAGCTCGACGGCAGGGTGCACGCCACCGGCGCGCGGTCGGGATCGCCCGTTGCCCACATGTTTCCGCTCGACGCCATCACGCCGAGATCGCTGGCGCGCCAGCGGGCGCGCGGGCCGTCGGCACCAAAGGGCGTGACGTGCACCCACACCGCCTGTGGAGCATGCGCGGGATCGGCGATCCACGATCCGGGAACGCCCGGGGTGTCGATCACGATGTCGGCGCCGGCGAGAAGCTCGTGCAGGCGCGCGTCGTCGGGGCCGTCGACCACCACGCTGCGCTTCCCCGCGCCCCACGCCGCCCACTCGTAGGGGAGCGTCCGCAGCGCCACGCCCTCCGGCGGTTCCACGAGTACGACGTCGGCTCCGAGATCGGCGAGCACCCGCCCGGCCGCGGCTGCCGGCTGCCCAGCCAGATCGACGACGCGAACACCTTCCAACAACGACGTGGCCACCTTGGTCTCAATACGGTCGGCTCACGCTGCGCTTGCCGAGGACCGCCGGTCGTCCGACCCGATGCGGCTTCCGTCCCGTATCCTCGGACAGGCGAGCCCGATCTGCCGCAGGACGTCGTAGAGATCGAGGATCTGCGGATAGATCGTCGGTTTGCCGCTCGTGAGCAGCGCCGCCGCGACGTCGCGCTCTGGATCGGCCCAGCCGAAGACGTTGGTGAACCCTATGTGCCCGAAGGCATATGGCGTGTCGGGCCCGTACACGCTGAACCAACGGTCGCCCAGCATGAACCCCATGCCGTAGCGAAACGGCAGCCCGAGCGTGAAGTCGATCTCGAAATACGACTGCTCGACGAGGGCGCGGCGGATCGTGCGCGGCTCGAAGACCTCGACGTCGCCGAGGCGTCCGCCGGCGAGCAGGAGCTGGAAGAAGCGGCAGAACTCGTCCGCCGTCGCGACGACGTTGGCGGACGGGATGATGCCGGTGAGGAAGCGCGGATCCCCCGACAGCTCGATGACGCGATGGAAGTCCATGCCGAGCGCGCGACGGAACATGGACGAGAGCGGTGGCAGCAGCGGTGGGCCGGTGAAGTAGCTGCGGGCGACGCGGTCGACGTCCTGTGAGGCGACACCATAGTTCATCCAGCGCATGCCGAGGGGGCGACAGATCGCGTCCCTCAACACGGTGCGGATGTCCGTCCCGGTCACGCGGCGCACGACCTCGCCCAGGATGAAGCCGCCCGTCACGGCATGGTACGCGAGGCGCCGCCCCGGTCGCCAGGTTTGTGGGAGCTGCGCGAGGATCTGCACGATGTCGTCCGGCCGGTCGAGAAGAGCGAGGTCGATGACCTCGAGCGGCAAATTCGGAATGCCGGCGCGGTGGATCAGCACGTCACGGATCGTGATCCACTGCTTGGTGTGGATGGCGAACTCCGGCAGGTATTCGCACACCGGATCGTCGAGATGGATGAGATGGCGCTGATCGAGGAGATGCACGACCATCGCCGTCACCGCCTTGGCGGCCGAGAAGATGCAGAAGGGGGTGTCGGGCGTCGCGAGCACCTTCGCCGCGTCGGGCGGGTCGGCGGGCCCGTTGCCGGCAGAATGGCCGATCGCGCGGTCGAGCACGACGCGGCCTCGTCGCCGCACGCAGAGCGCGATCGCGGGGTGGATGCCGCTTCGGTAGAGGCGCTTGACCGCCTCCCAGACAAGCTCGATCCCGTCGGGCTCGGCCCCGACCTCGCGCGCGGGGACCTCGCCGGCTCGGACGGAAACGACGGCTTCGACGTCGGTCGGTATCCGGGACGCGGTGACAAGCGGCCACCTCACGCCCGGAGCATGCGGCGTTCCGGCCGACCTCTCAAGCGGGCTCGGTTTCGCGGTGTCCGAGTGAGCTCATGGTGGGCCCGAAGGCGGTCTCCGCCAGGGCGCGCGTCGCCGAGGGCGAGGAGAGCGAGCGCCTGTGGCAGCAGATGGCCACGCTCTATCCCCCCTACGACCGGTATCAGGAGCGCGCAGGTGCCCGCACGATCCCGGTGGTCGTGCTCAACCCCACGGACTGATATTGCACGGCGATTCGGCAGGGCAGGCAATGCCGGTATCCGACGACAACATAACCTACAAGAGCGAGCGCACGGTCACCGGCGGCGCGCTCACCGACCTGAAGCCGGGGCAGCGCGCTGACGCACTCAGGGGCGCCCAGTTGCTGGCCAAGGCCCTGCAGGCGGAAGGGGTGGACGTCCTGTTCGGCTACCCGGGTGGGGCGAACTTGGAGATCTTCGACGTGCTGCCGGAGTTCGGTCTTCGCTGTGTGCGCACCGAACACGAGCAGGGTGCCGCCCACGCTGCCCAGGGCTATGCCCGGGCCAGCGGCAAGGTGGGGGTCTGTCTCGCCACGTCCGGGCCCGGTGCCACCAACCTGGTCACGGGCATTGCTGACGCCAACAGCGACTCCACACCCATCGTCGCGATCACCG
>DATFSG010000348.1:0-3975 GCA_035262765.1 Gaiellaceae bacterium
GCCGCGAACCGAGACGCGCTCGCCTTCGAGCGGGAGCCTGCCTGAGAGGCCGTGCCAGTTCCGCCCGTACAGCACGAGCGAGCCGTCCTTGCCGCCCTGCCCGAACGTCATCCGGCCGCCAGCGGCCGCTCCGAGCCCCGCGAGCAGCACGAGCCCGCGGCCGAGGATCTCGCGGCGCGTGGTCTCCTGCATGGTCACGTCCTCTCGTCTCTCGGTCATGGCGGCGGTCGGCGGTGGGGGTTGAACACGGTGCCGACGACGATCGGCTGATCTGGGTCGCCCTCCTCGAAGGCGACTACGACCTCCCAGCCGATCTGCGGAGGGCTGAACGGCGCGCCGGGGTCTATCGCGACGCGGACCCAGCGCGACGAGTTCTCGTCGTTCTTGCCCTCGCGGTCCCAGTGGAACTGCACCTTCACGCGCCCGAACTCGTCGGTGTGGATCTCCTCGCCCGCCGGGCCGACGACGACCGCCGTCTGCGTCCCCGGGATGGTCGGCTCGGGCGTCTTGCGTGCGGGCCGGAAGGGGAGCGCGTCGGGGATGCATGTGAACTGGTTCGTGTACGTCACAGGCCCGCCGCCGGCGGGATTCCTCGCCTGGGCCGAGTGCTCGACGCTCGTCAGCACGTAGCGACCGTTGCCGTCGAAGTGCCGCTGCAGCGTGAACCCGTAGCCAGGAGTCAGCTGCGGAGCGGTTGCGCCCCCGCTGACCTGGATGCTGTGCACCGCCTCCTGATCCATTCGGATGCCGACCGTCCGCTGTCCGTCCGGGTCGATGTTCTGGATCTCCGGGTCACCGTCGAAGCGCTTGGCGTACCCGCCCGGGTAGTCGTAGATCTCGAGGCCCTCGTTGACCGGCAGCTTCAGGTGGTGCGTGACGATGCCCACCGGGACGCTGTCGACGATCGACGCGTGCTCCTCGAAGTTGTCGTCCGGGAGTTCGAAGTTGTAGTCGCGGAGCGTGTACAGGCCGGAGCGCACGGCCTGGTCCTTCTCCCACTGGAACACGACTGCGGAGCCGGGCCGCTGCGCTCCGGTCGGGTCGAAGCCGACCGAGCTCGGGCCCGGGATGTCGGTATTGCCCCGCGGCGAGTTCCCGACGACGAGGTGGTGGCCGCCGCTGTCGTGCTCGAAGAAGTAGTAGATCCCTTCCTCTTCCATCAGTCGGCTGGCGAACGCGAAGTCGCTTTCCCGGTACTGGACGCAGTAGTCGCGCGGCAAAAACGTCCCGTCGAGCCGAAACTCGGTCGGGATGTCCGCGAGCACCCGCTGCAGGATGTCCGGCACGGACAAGTCCTGAAAGATGCGGCTCGTCTGCCTGCGCGTCGAGAGCCAGAACGACGGAACGAGCTCGGCGACGTAGCTCGTGAGCCTCGGGCCTCGCGCACCCTGGCCGAAGCGGCTGATGATGCCGCTGAAGAACCGCTGCGCCCCTGACGGCGAGGTCAAAGACACGGTGGCGGGCTGGCCGAGCAGCGCCTCGAACGGCACCTGAGCCCCGTTCGTGGCGACCAACTCGAGCTGGAAATCGAACAGCTCCGAGATCGCCTCGCGCCCGGAGAACCCTGTCGGCAGCAGAACATCGCTGCCGAGCGGCGTCGTGAAGCCTATGGATGGGCCAACCCCTGCCGCCATCCGCTCCTCCTCGGAACCGGCCCATCATCCCACCGGGCCGGACGAAAAGCAACGAATGAAGCCCGCTCCGGGGGGCTGCCTCTAACCGGCGGGCTTCGGCCCGGTCAGGCCGAGCTTCTTGAGCGACGAATGGAGGTACTTCGCGTACGCGACGGCGCCGGTGCCCGTCATGTGGATCCCGTCCGACGCGTACCACGAGGGGTGGGATCCCGAGTAGTGGTTCCAGTCGAGCACCGTCATCGTTGGGCCCCACTTCTGCTGCTCGGCATAGATCGCGTGGTTGATGTCGACGTACTGCTTGCTGGTGGCATGCAGCGTGAGCCAGATCATGTGCTGGACGCCACGCTTCCACAGCGCCTTGACCACGACCGGGAGGCCGTTGCGGTAGGTCGCGGGGTCGTCGTTGTAGCCGACGTAGACGACGACGTTCGGCGCGACCGCGCGGCCGATCCGGCGCACCGTCGACAGCACGCTCGGCGGAGGACTCGGGGTCAAGCAGCCGGGCTGCGTCAGCCGTCCGCACGGATAAAGCTCGAACCGGACCCGATTGCCGTGCTGGACGATCCGCTTGGCCGTCGAGTCCCAGTCCAACGACGCTCCCGACGAGTCGGAGAACAGCGTCAGATGCTGGTTCGGCCGCTTCTTGCCGGCGATTGCGGTAGCCGCCAGCGCGCAGCAGAGCACGACTACGCTGAGCAGAGTCAGAAAGCGGCTCACGGCGCTGGACTCTAGGCCCAGAAGCGGCGGTTGGAAAGGCTGAATTACGTGCGCAGAACCACTTCGAGCGCGGTGCCCAGACCGGGCGTGCTGCGGACGCTGAAGCCGCCGTCGATCGACGAAGCGCGGGCGCGCATGTTGCGCAGCCCCTGACCGCCGGTCGGCGCCTCGGGCGGGAAGCCTTCGCCGTCGTCCTCGACCGCGACGAAGCGCTCGCCCGAGGTACGACGGCCGATCACGACCTCGGCGCGCGTCGCGTTCGCATGGCGCCGCACGTTCCCCAGCCCTTCCTGGACGATGCGGAAGATCTCGATCTGCTCGTCCGGAGCAAGGCGGATCTCCGGGTCGATCTCCAGGTCGACCGCAAGCTCGCCGTCGGCGGTGAGGAACTCGACGTAGCGGCGCAGCGCGATGTCGAACGGAGCCGTGCCGCTCGCCGACGACAGGGCGAGGATCGCGAAGCGCGCCTCCTGTTGCGCGAGTGCTGCCGCCTGCTTGAGCTGCGGGCCGACGTCTTCGACCGGTGCCCCTGCCTCGAGCATCTGGGCATGCGTCGAGACCGCGAACAGGTACTGGGCGAGCCCGTCGTGGATCTCGCGCGCGACACGCGCGCGCTCCTCCGCGACCGCGCGCCCGACCTCGGCAAAGCGGATCGCTCGCCACGCCCCGACGAGCATCAGCGCGAACGCGAGCAGGCGCAGGTACTCGCCGGCGGCGACGTAGTTCGTGCCGCGCGGCGGCGACAGCACGAGGTGGAGCGCCGCGAAGAGCTGCAGCGTGAAGCCGAGCGCGAGCCACTTCGCGAGATCGTCTCCCGTCTGCGCGAGCCGCCGTCCCCAGCCGACGACCGCGAGCAGATTGAGGAACGCGAGCACCGCGAGCGCGGAGTCGAGGCCGGGTGCGGCGGTGCCCGGTGACGCGGTCAGCGCCGGCAGCGAGCCGCCGTGCGCGCGCAGGAGGAACCAGGCGGCGGCGAGCGCGACGGCAGCCGCGAGAACCGTGTCGCGGATGGCTCGGTCGCGCAGCGGGCTGCGGCCCCCCACGAACGGCGCGACGGCGATGAGCCCCTGGCCGGCGATGCTGCCGGCGAGCGCCGCCCAGGCGTCCGCCCGATCGAGTGAATCGGTGCCGAGCGCGGGAATGATCGCGAAGGCCACCGTCGAGAGAGACCAGATCAGGAACCCGGCGGCGAGCAGCAGATCGGTGTGCAGCCCGGTGACCGAGAAGCGGACGCCGGCGAGAAGCGCGACCAGCACGCCCGCGAGCGCCATCGTCGTCTCGAGCACGAGCAGGAGCTGCGGCCGGTCGTACTGCGTCCGGAGGGTGGGATAGGTCAGCAGCAGAGCGAGACTGGCCGCGAGCAGCCCGGCCAGGACGATTTCGCCCCACAGCCATGCCTGCAGCTCTGTGCGCTGCCTTCTCACATAGGTCTTGTCGGCAGAAGGGCCGCTGCCGATAAGGAACCCATGGCTGCACGCGTTCTCGTTGTCGACGACCATCCGCTCACCCGCGAGGCGCTCGCGGCGTTGCTGCGTTCGCATGGCTTCGAGCTCGCCGGGCTCGCGGCCGACGGCGAGGAGGCGATCGCGACCGCGGCGGAGACGCAGCCCGACCTCGTCCTGCT
>DATFSG010000349.1:0-2492 GCA_035262765.1 Gaiellaceae bacterium
CTCGGCGAGGCTATGGCAGGAGGCCGATGCTGCCTGCCGATCTGTTCCGCCGCCTCGACGAGTCGCCGGACACAGACTTTTACGCCATGCCCCGGCTCGTCACCCACATCGACGATGCGACCATCGCCGCCCTGACGGCGCTCTACCGCGAGCGCATCCCGGCCGGCGCGCGCGTCCTCGATCTGATGTCGTCGTGGGTGTCGCACCTCCCGGCGGACGTCGCGTACGCATGGGTCGCGGGGCTCGGCATGAACGCCGAGGAGCTGGCGCACAACCCGCGGCTCGACGAGCGGGTCGTGCACGACCTCAACGCGTCCCCGACACTGCCGTGGGACGACGGCATGTTCGACGCGGTGGTCAACGCGGTGTCGATCCAGTATCTCGTCCGGCCCGTGGAGGTGTTCGCCGAGATTCGCCGCGTGCTGCGGCCGGGCGGCCTGTCGATCGTCGCCACGTCGCATCGCATGTTCCCGACCAAGGCGATCGCCGCCTGGCACTCGCTCGAGCCCCGCAAGCGGCTGGCGCTCATCTGTCGCTACGTCGAGCTGGCGGACGGCTACGACGAGCCGCGCGTCCTCGATCGTTCCCCCGCAGGCGCCGACCCGCTCTGGATCGTCCTCGCCAGCCGATCGCTCTGATGCCCGTCTCCGCAGGCTACCGGCCGGATCCCGCTCACCCGGCACTCGGCGATGCGTTCTTCGATCCCGTGACGCCGGCGCGGTTTCCGCGCCACGTGCTGCGCTACCGCAACCAGCGCTGGGCGGAACGTGTCGGGCTCGGCGAGCTCACGCCGGCCGAGTGGGAGGACCACTTCGCGCGCTTCGTCCAGCTTCCGGGCAACCTGACGCAGCCGTTGGCGCTGCGCTACCACGGCCATCAGTTCCACGTGTACAACGCCGCGCTCGGCGACGGCCGCGGGTTCCTCTTCGCGCAGCTGCACGACGTCGAGGACGGCCGGCTCCTCGACCTCGCCACCAAGGGCAGCGGCCAGACGCCCTGGTCGCGCGGGGGCGACGGCCGGCTGACGCTGAAGGGCGGCGTGCGCGAGGTGCTCGCGACGGCGATGCTGGAGGCCCTCGGCGTGCCGACGTCGAAGTCGTTCAGCCTGTTCGAGACCGGCGAGGAGCTCGAGCGCGGTGACGAGCCGTCACCCACGCGCTCGTCGGTGCTGGTGCGTCTCGGTCATTCCCACGTTCGCTTCGGCACGTTCCAGCGCCTGCGCTATCACGACGACGTGGCCGGTCTGCGGCGCCTGGTCGAGTTCTCGATCGAGCGCTACCTGCCCAAGGCGGCCGGCGGCGGCGATCCGGTGGTGACCTTCCTGCGCGCAGTCACGGCACGCAGCGCCCGGCTGTGCGCGGCATGGATGGCGGCCGGCTTCGTGCATGGCGTCCTCAACACCGACAACATGAACGTGACGGGCGAGAGCTTCGACTACGGTCCGTACCGCTTCCTGCCGGTCCTCGATCCCGACTTCGTCGCCGCCTACTTCGACCCGACCGGGCTCTACGCCTTTGGCCGCCAGCCTTCCATCGTGCACTGGAATCTCGCGCGGCTCGCCGACGCCCTCGCCCCGCTGGTCCCGGGTGGCGCGCTGGCGCCGGCGCTGGCCGGGTACGAGGGCACGTTCACCGAGGCGTTCCATGGCGCGGTGCTCGCGCGGCTCGGGCTGCGTCGCGTCGGCCCCGACGAGGACGAAGGGCTCGTCCTCGCGATGCTCGAATTCCTCCGCGACGGCCGCGCCGGCTTCGATCGCTTCTTCTTCGATTGGTATGGCGGGGCCGCGAGCGAGACCCGGGCGCGGGAGAGCCCCGCGGCTCCGCTCTATGCCGGGCCGGCGTTCGGCGCCTTCCGGCGGCGGCTCGAGCAGTACGCGGCGCGACACCCGGGGCGGCTCGCCCTGCCCTACTGGCAGCGCGCGGCGCCCTGCACGCTCCTGATCGATGACGTCGAGGCGCTGTGGGCGGCGATCGCGGAGCGCGACGACTGGGGGCCGTTCGAGGGGAAGCTCGCCGCGATCGAGGAGCTCCGATCGGCGAGCGATCCCCTCGTCTGAGCCACATTCACCGGCGCGGCTCGAGCAGGACGACGGGGATGCGCCGTGACGTGATCTGCACGTACTGCGCGAAGAACGGATTCACGGCCGTGAGCCGGGGCCAGAGCACGGCGTGCTCGTCCGGGGTCGCTGCACGGGCGACGACCGGTACCACTCGCGTTCCCACCTGCACGGTCGCTCCGGGGTGCGCCTGCAGGTTCACCCACCACCCGGGTGGCCGATCGGAGCCCCCGTTCGACGCGACCACCACGAAACGCTCGCCGTCGGCGAGGTAGGCGAGCGGCACGGTTCTCTGCTGGCCGCTGCGCCGCCCGGTGGTGGTGAGCAGCAGGTTGGTGATCTGCCCGGCGCTGTGGCCGATGCGCCCGCCGGTGGCGCGGTAGAGCGCGGCGTGGAGGCGCCCCGTCACGCGCCAGAAGGGGCTCTCACCGACGAG
>DATFSG010000350.1:0-7088 GCA_035262765.1 Gaiellaceae bacterium
TAAACCCCTTTTCGTCGTGTATGCACGACAGCTCGGGGCGGGGTGGGGTCCGGCTAGGAGCCCGAGTCGAGGTACGCGAGCACGGCGAGCACGCGGCGGTGCGTCTCCTGAGAGGGAGGGAGTCGCAGCTTCTGGAGGATCGAGGCGACGTGCTTCTCGACCGCGCCGACGGTGAGCACGAGAGACTCCGCGATGGCGCCGTTCGAACGGCCCTCCGCCATCAGTGCGAGCACCTCGGTCTCGCGCGGCGTCAGGTCGGCGAGGCGGTCCTTCCGGCCGACGAAGTGCGCGACGACCTCCGGATCGAGTGCAGTGCCGCCGTCGGCGACGCGCCGCACCGCCTCGACGAACGCGTCGACGTCCATCACGCGATCCTTGAGCAGATAGCCGACGCCGCCGCGTCCGTCGGCAAGAAGCTCGCGCGCGTAGGTGCCCTCGACGTATTGCGAGATGATGAGAACCGCCGTCTCGGGCGCGCGCTCGCGCAGCGTGAGCGCGGCGCGCAGCCCTTCGTCACGGAAGGTCGGCGGCATGCGGATGTCGACGATCGCGATGTCCGGCCGCGCGAGGAGGACGGCGTTCACGAGCGCGTCGCCGTCCCCGACCGCGGCCACGACCTCGATCTCGTTGTCGCGGAGAAGCCGGGTCAGGCCGTCGCGCAGGAGCGCGAGATCCTCGGCGATCACCGCGCGCACGGCAGCACCGCCTCGATCACCGTCGGCCCGCCGTCGGGGCTCGCGATGCGCAGCGACCCGTCGAGCGCTTCGACGCGCTGCCGCAGTCCGTGCAGCCCGCCGCCGGCCTCGGCTGCCCCACCCCGTCCGTCGTCGAGGACCCGCACGACGATCGCGTTCTCGCGCTCGTGCACGTTGATGTCGATTCGCGACGCCTGCGCGTGCTTGAGCGCGTTTGCCAGCCCTTCTGCTGCGACGAAGTACGCCGCGGTCTCGACCGTTTCCGGCGGGCGCTCGTCGAGCTCGACATCGACCGAGACGGGCACGCCGGCGTGCTCTGCGAGCGCGCAGATCGCCGCGTCGAGCCCGCGGTCGGAAAGGATCGGCGGGTGGATGCCGCGAGCGAGGTCGCGCAGCTCCTGCAGCGCTGCGGTCGCCGACGCTCGCGCCTCGGCGAGGTGCTCCTTCGCCTTCTCCGGATCCTTGGACATCTGCTGCTCGGCGAGCCCGAGGTTCATCCCGAGCGCGACGAGCCGCGCCTGCGCGCCGTCATGCAGGTCGCGCTCGATCCGCCGAAGCTGCGACTCGGAGGCTTCGACCGCGCCGGCCCGGCTCTGGGTCAGCTCCTCGACGCGCGCCTCGTTCTTCGCGCCGCGAGCCACGAGTCGCAACCCCAGCGCGAGCGCGAGGGCAGCGATCGGCCAGATCGGCCAGAACGGCCCGCCGCCGGCCGCTGCCCAGACACCGATCAGAAACAGCGACACGAGGACCGAGTGCCCGACCGCCTTCGTGAAGCGACTCCGCGCCTCGCCTTCCCACCAACCCGCGGCGACGACGAGGCCGGTCGGGAGCCAGACCCAGATGGGCCAGAACGAGCTGCTGCCGCTCGCGGCCCAGACGACGAGCACGAAGAGGTCGATGAGGAGGACGGCCCACGCCGAAGCGCGGGTCGTCCTCCGCAAGAACAGCGCCGTGATCATGGCTGCATTGTCCGTCACGCGCCCTCAGCCGCAAGGTTGAGCCGCGGTAGACGGGCAAGCGCCCGCGGCAGCCACCAGTTGCGCTCACCGAGGAGCGTCATCGTCGCGGGCAACAGCAGTGCGCGGATGATCGTCGCGTCGATCAGCACCGCGACGGCCAGCCCGAAGCCCATCTGCTTCAGCGAGAGCAGGCCGAGCGTGGCGAAGACCGCGAACACGCCGACCATCACGAGCGCCGCACTCGTCACGGTCGAGGCGGTCGAGCGGATCCCGCGGTCGACGGCCTCGCGAGTCGAGTAACCGCGGTCGACGAGCTCGCGGATCCGGCTGACGATGAACACGTGGTAGTCCATCGAGAGCCCGAACAGCACCGCGAACAGGAACAGCGGCACCCACGGCACGATCGCACCGCTCGAGTGGAAGCCGAGCAGGCCGTGGCCGTGGCCGTCCTGGAAGACCCAGGTCATCGCACCGTACGCGGCGGCCACCGAGAGCATGTTCAGCGCGATCGCCGTCAGCCCGACGGCAAGCGAGCGGAAGCAGATCAGCATCAACGCCAGGGTCAGCAGGAACACGAAGCCGAGGACCACCGGCATGTGGTGGTCGATCGTCGACGTGAAGTCCGCGCTGCCGGCCGTCTCACCGGTCACTGCAACGGACACGCCCGACACCGCGCCGATCGTCGACGGGATGATCTGGGAGCGGAGCGTCTGCAGAGCGTCGAGCGACGCTGCGTTGGCTCCGTTCCCCGCGAGCGGGACGTCGAGCTCGACCGTGTTGTTCGCATGCGGGATCACCTTGACCGGCCGGTGCACTTCGTGGCGCAGCGCAGCGATCCCCGAGCGGACGTCGGGCGAGTCGATGTTCGGGGCGTGCACGACGACGACTGCCGGCGCGCTCGTCGTGCCGAACGCCTTCGTCGCCTCGTTGTACGTCTTCACGACCGGAAGGTTGTGCGGCGCGTCGGAGACGCCGTCGTCGCGCGTGTGCATGTGCAGCGCCGGTGCGGCGATCGCCAGCAGGAGCGCGACGGCGCCGATGACCGTGATCTTCGGATAGCGCAGGGCCGGGCGCAGCGCCGCCCGCCAGAACCGCGACTCGCGATTCTGGCCCAGGAACGGCAGCCGTCCCCACTCGACGCGATCGCCGAGCTTCGAGAGCAGCGCCGGCAGGACGGTCAGCGAGCCGAGCACAGCGACCAGCACGACGAGGATCGTCCCGACGCCGAGCGAGGTGAAGACACTGTTGCCCGAGAGCATCAGGCCGCCGGCGGCCGTCATCACGGTCAGGCCGGAGACGAGCACGGCGCGTCCTGAAGTAGCGGCGGCCCGCTCGAGCGCCTCCTTGCGACTTGCGCCGCGGACGCGCTCCTCACGCTCCCGCTTCAAGTAGAAGAGCGAGTAGTCGACGCCCACCGCCATCCCCATGAGCAGGATCACGCTCGCGGTCGGGTCGGCCTCGTGGATGAACGAGCTCGAGAGATGCGTGAGACCGAGCGCCGCGAGCACCGCGGTGAACGCGAGCAAGACGGGAATCCCGGCGGCGAGGAAGGCACCGAACGCGAGCAGCAGGATCGCGAACGTGATTGGGAGGGAGAGCTTCTCGGCGTGGGAGAGACCGCTCGAGACGACGCCGTTCATCGCCTTCGAGATGCTCGCGTCGCCGACCTCGGCGATCCCGTAGCCGGGGTGCGCCGCGGCGAGCTCGGCAGTCGCATTCAGTGCGGGCTGGACTCGACCGTCCGCCGAATCCCCGTTGCCCTTGATGTCGAAGCCGACGAGCCGGTAGTGGCCGTCCTTCGAGACGTCGCCGAGGTGGACGTTGCGCACGTTCGCGGTTCGAGCAAGCGTCGTGCGGACGTCGTCCACGGTGCGGCGGAACGCCGGCGACGCGGCGGTGAGCGTGCTCGAGTGGACGATCACGTTCTCGCTCGCGATGTTCTTGACGTGAGCGGCGGTCAGCATCTGCTGGGCGCGGGCCGCCTGGCCGTTCGTCTGTTCCGCGTCCGTCAGGCTCGTCGTGCCGTGCATCGATCCCAGCACGACTGCCGCGGCGACGAACGCAAGCCACCCGAAGGTGGCCGTCTTCCAGTGCGCGGCGCTCCACCGGCCCGCGCGCGCTGCGAGGTTCATTCTGGCCTCCTGGTCGTGGGTTGAAGTCACGACTTCAGGCTGCTCGCGTCGCGGTCGCCAGGCCATGGCGCTTCCTGGCATCTCGCCCTGGGGCTATCCCCAGGATCTGCCGTCTGGCTATCCGGAGCGGGGGCCCGGCTCGGCGCCGGGCCCCCGAAGCTCGCTCAGCCGCTACTGATCGGCGAGGCGAAGTACCACTCGTGACCCTGCGGGTCGGTGCAGCCGTAGTGCCGGTACCCGTAGGACTGGTCCTTCGGCTCGCTGACGATCTGCGCGCCGGCCGCCTTCGCCCGAGCGAAGTGGCTCTCGACATCGTCGACGATCACGTACACGAGCGACGTCTTGCCGACGACGGACGGGTTGCGAAATCCGTCCGCCGGCTGGCCGACGTAGATCACGCTGCCGCCGGGTGCGATCTCGAGCTCGGCGTGGAAGCCGCCGGAGTCACCGGCCGACCGCATCTTCTCGCGGAAGCCGAACGCCTCGGTGAGGAAATCGACCGCGGCCGCACCGTCTTCGTACAGGGGATAGGGAGTGACTGTTTGTTCCATGGGCGCAGGCTAGGCCGCCTGCGCCACCGTGTCTTGGAGAAATGTTTCCGGCGTGCGGCCGGTGATCCGGCGAAACTCGGCGATCAGGTGCGGCTGGTCGGCGAAGCCGCATTCGAAGGCGAGCTCGCCCCACGGCATCGTCCCGGCGAGCTCGCGCGCGCGCTCGAAGCGGAGGAGCCGGGCGACCGACTTCGGCGGCAGGCCGATCTCGTCGCGGAAGCGGGCGACGATCCGCTTGCGGCTCCAGCGGAGCTCGGCCGCCAGCTCCCCGATCGGGACGCGGCCGTGCGTCGCGCGCAAGCGCTGCCACGCCCAGGCGACCTCGCGGGACGGCTGCGCGCCGGCGATCCGCGGCACGAGCAGGTCGTCGAGGATCGCGAAGCGGGTATCCCAGTCGGCTTCGGCGAGGCGCTCGACGAGGAACGGCGAGTCGAGCACGTCCTCGAGCGGCACCGTCCGGTGCGCGAGCTCGTGGAGCGGCGCTCCGACGAAGGCCCGCGCGGCGAGGGGATCGAGACTCACCTGCATGCCGAGCGAGCGGCCCGGGTGCTCGGTCGTGACTTGCTGGTCGTGCAGGCCGCCGACGAACGACGTGTGCCGCTCGCCGTCGATCAGCCAGTGCTCCTCGAAGGTGAGGATGACGACGACGTCCGTGCCGGGACCCTCGCGCAGGCGCACCGGCTCCGGCGTCTCCTCTTCGAAGCCGTAGTACGTCGTCACCCGCCCCGCGAGCGGCGCTGCCGGAGCCCGCCGAATCACCATGGCGCGCGAAACGCTACACGAGGTCGGACGCAGCTTCGGCAAGCGTGGCGACAGGCCCGACGCAGACGTCTTCGCTGTCGAAGAGCTCCAGCCACTCGGCCAGCGAACGAGTCTCGAAGATCGCCGCGAGCTCGGTTGCGAGCGCCTCCTGGTCGGCGTCGAACTGCCGCTTCGCAAGGTCCGGCCGGCCGAGCAATTCCGTCAGGCGCTGGAAAAAGACGGGCTCGAGTGCGGCGACCGTGAGATGGCGTCCGTCCGCGGTCTCGTAGATGCGGTAGTACGCCAGGCCCCCGGTCAGCATGAGCGGAGGGGTCTCCCCGCCGAGCCGGTGCGCGACGAGGCGATGCGAGCCGTGCGTCATCGAGACGACGACGTGGCCGCCCTGGCCGGTGCGGTCGCGCTCCAGCAGCGCCGCGAGGATCTTGGTCACGGCGACCAGCCCGCCGGCCGCGAGGTCGGCGATCTGGACGGGAGGCAACGCCGGCGCGGTGTCCAAGAGCGCTCCGGCCCAGCCGAGGTAGTTGAGGTCGTGTCCCGCGCGCTGCTCGTGGCGGCCACCCAGGCCGAAGCCGGTGATCGAGCAGTAGACGGTCTGCTCCGGCACCTGCTCGGGGCCGACTCCGAGCCGCGCCGCGACGCCGGGGCGAAACGACTCGAGCACGACGTCGGCTTCGCGCACGAGCTCGAGCGCGGGCGCGGGGTCGCGCTTCAGGTCGACCTCGAGCGACTCCTTTCCCGCGCGCAGAGCGGCGTCCCAGCCAGGAGCGGTGGCGCGCATCGGGTCGCCGCCGGGCGGCTCGACGCAGACGACGCGCGCCCCGAGCTCCAGCAGCTCGCGGGACGCGAAGGCGCCGGGGAGGTACCGGCTGAAGTCCACGACCAGCATTCCGCTCAGCGGCTGCATCCCCGACCGAACCTAACACTGCCGCGCGACGGGCCGGGAGGCGCGGGACGGCGGTTGGAACGCCGCCCCGCGCCGCGGTCCCTTTGGTCAGTGCTGCGGAGTGATCGTGCCGAAGAGCCCGTCGGCCTCGTCGTTGAGGCCGGCAGTGAAGAACAGGGTGTTCGGGTCGCCGTTTGCGCCGGTGTTGCCGAACTCGAGCGCCCACAGGCCGTCGATCGAGAGCTTGCCGTGCCCAGCGGCCTGGAGCGTGCCACGATGCTCGAAGTGGCCGTTCGACAGCTCCTGGTAGGCGTTGATCTGCCCGTCGCCGAAGTTGCCGACCAGCAGGTCGCCGCCGAAGCGCCCGAACGACGTCGGTGCCCACGCGATCCCCCACGGAGCGTTGAGCTGCCCGTGCTGGGCGACCCGACCGAGGAACGTCCCGTCGAGGTTGTACGCGTCCACCAGGCCGAGACCTCTCCCGTGGGCTTCGTCAAGTGATCCGGGCTGCTGCTTGCCGTAGGTCACGAAGACGCGGTCGCCGATCGTCTGGATCCCGAACGGCCCGTAGTTCTTTGGGAGCGTCGGGTCGACGAAAGCGCCGGGCGTGTTCACCGGATTCCAGCTGCCGTCGAAGACATCGACGCGGCTGTGGCCCGGCCCCTGGGCGAAGTCCGTCGCGTAGAGCCGCGGGCCCGACGAGCCGTCCGAAATGGCAAGGCCCTTGAACACGGCTCCCGAAGACGACATGTTCACCGTCACGAGCGCGGCGGACGAGCCCCCGCGCCAGGCGCTGATGGTGCCGTCCTCGCTGTCGAAGATGAAGTTCGAGGTCCCGAGCGTGGTCGGGTTCACGGATGTTCCGACCTCGAACTGGCCGGCGATCCCGGAGAACACAGCGCCGGTGGGATCGCCCGGCACGCCCTGGGCCGGGTTGCCGCCGACGTCGACACGCGTGCCGGCTCCTGTGTAAACGGACGTCGACGCCGTGGCGTTGTTCGCGATCCACCACGGGCTCGTCCCACTCCGGGCTAGCCCCCAGGTGTTCTGGAGGTTCGGGTCGGTGGTCGGCGCGAGCCCGGGTATGTCAGAGGCGAGCGGCGTGA
>DATFSG010000351.1:0-3250 GCA_035262765.1 Gaiellaceae bacterium
CTCGAGTCTCATCCTCGGCGGCGCCGTCGCGCTTCGCTGGAGCATCGGCGAGCGGACACTCGGGCTCGTCATGGCGTTCGGGAGCGGCGTGCTCATCAGCGCGGTCGCCTTCGAGCTCGTGCAGGAGGCGTGGGACCGCGAGGGCGGCCGGAGCAGCGTCGCGCTCGGCCTCTTCGCCGGCTCGCTGACGTTCTGGGCCGGCGACCTGCTGATCGACCGGATGGGCGGCGGCGATCGCAAGAGCCCGGGCGGGCGTCAGGCCGAAGGCTCGCCGCTCGCGATCGTCCTCGGCACCGTGCTCGACGGAGTCCCCGAATCGCTGGTGCTCGGCCTGACGATCGTCGTGAACGGCACCGTCAGCGCCGCCTTCCTCGTCGCGGTGGGGCTCTCCAACGTCGCGGAGTCGCTCGCCGCGACCATCGGCCTCGCCCAGGCGGGCTGGTCGCGTGGGCGCGTCTTGCTGCTCTGGTTCGGTGTCGCGCTCTCGCTCGGGCTGGCCGCCCTCGTGGGCTTCGCCCTCTTCGACTCCGAGTCGCACGGCGTCGTCGCGTTCGTCCTCTCCTTCGCGGGCGGCGCGATCCTGACGATGCTCGCCGACACGATGATGCCGGAGGCGTTCGAGCACGGCGGCAAGCTCGTCGGCGTGGTGACAACGGCCGGCTTCGCGCTCGCCTTCGCGCTCAGCTCGCTGTAGCCGGCACGGGATCCGGCGCGGCCTCCTCGCCCGGCTGCACCGTTGGAATCCTCTGCGCGAGGAAGAGCGCGACCACCGAAGCGAGCGCCAGGATCGCGAGCGCGGACTCGAGCCCGGCGATGCGCGCGTCCTGGTACGCCGCAAGCGCGGCGTCGGACTGCTGCGGGGGCACGTGTGCCTCGTCGAGCGCCTTGTTCAGGTCGGCATCGGAGATGAACGGGACGCCGCCCGCCAGCTGCGTCGAGGCCTGCGACTTCACGCGCTGGGGGATCGCGTCGCTCTTCTGGATGTTCGCGATGAAGGACGTGGTGAGCGTGGAGATCAGGATGGCGCCGGCGAGGGCGGTCCCGATCGACGCGCCGAGGTTGGTCATCGTGTTCTGGACGCCGCCCACCTCGGAGCTCTGGTCGTCGGGGACGGCGGAGACCGTCACGGCGCCGAGCTGCGAGGCGAGGGCGCCCACCCCGAGCCCGATCAGGAGCATGGGAACGAGCACGACCTCCGGCCCGGAGTTGACGTCGAGCAACGCCATCAGCACGACGGTTCCCGCGCAGAGCGCGAGCAGGCCGCTGCGAACGATGAGCCGCGGCGAAGTCCTCGGGAAGACGCGCGGCACGCCGATTGCCGCGATCAGCAGCGTGATCGAGAGCGGCAGGATCCGCACTCCGGTGTCGATCGCCGACAGCCCGAGCGCGACCGAGAGGTAGAGCGGCACCACGAAGAAGATGCCGGCCTGCACGAGGTACTGGAAGAGAAACATCGTCAGGCCGCCCTTGAGCTGGTCGTTCTTGAACATCGAGCGACGAACGAGCGGCTCTCCCCCGCGGGCCTGCACGCCGTCCTCCCAGCGGAAGAAGATCCAGAGCACGACGAGGCCGCCGAGGATCAGCCAGATCACCGGCGAGAGGCCGGCCCAGCTGGGGCCGCCTTCGCGCGGCTGGATCCAGCCCCACTCGCCCGATTTGAGGATCCCGAACACGAACAGGCCGAGCCCGAGTGCGGAGAGCGCAGCGCCGACGAGGTCGAGCTTCGGCTTCTCGGTCACCGGCGAGTCGGCGATTCGCCGCGCGAGCACGAGGATCGCGAGCACGACCACGACCTCGCCGGCGAAGACCCAGCGCCAGGAGAAGTAGGTCGTGGCGAAGCCGCCGATGAGCGGGCCGACCGCCACCGCGATCGCGCCCGCGGCGAACACCAGCCCGAACGCCTTCGGCCGCGCCTCGGGAGCGAAGTTCGAGGCGACCAGGGACACGATCGCGGGCAGGATCAGCGCCGCGCCCACGCCCTCGAGGAACGACCAGCCGAGCAGGAGCACGGGCAGGTTCGGTGCGAGCGCGGTCGTCAGCGAGCCGCAGCCGTAGATCACGCACCCGATCGCGAACGCCCGCTTGCGCCCGATGATCGCGCCGATCTTCGCACCGGTGATCATCAGGCACGCCATCACGAGCGTGTAGGCGGTGATCGCGCCCTGGATCCCGGTCACGGTCGTCCCGACGTCCTTCGCGACCGTCGCGATCGAGACGTTCATGACCGAGCTGTCGAGGGTCATCAGGAACTGACCCGACGCCAGCGTGAGCAGGATCACTCCACCGGCAGCGCCGGCGGCGGCGGTCTTGTTCCCGGCCGGCGCGGCCGAAGCCTCGCTCAAACCCGGTCGCGCGCCGGGGCGGGCCGGCTCGGCACGGGCTCACGCTTCGGCTTCGGCGTCCGCTCCGGAACCGGGTTGCGGATCGGCTCGACGACGATCTTCCTCAGCGGCTTCCCGATCTCCATTCCGGAATGGCACCACTGCTCGCTCTCGCCTGCCAGGAGGCGCGCACCCCGTCGCAGGCAGGTGCACCTCAAGGCGCGTACGGTGACGGGATGGACGCAGCGCCCCAGCCGGCAGCCCGGGAGCACCGGTTCCCCTGGCGCATCGTCTTTCGCGTGCTGCTGCTGCTCGCGACGGCCGTCTCGCTCTACTTCCTCTTTCCGAGCCTCGTCGACCTGTTCACGCAGTGGCACTCGCTCGCCGACCTCCAGCCGTGGTGGCTGCTGCTCGCCGTGGTCTTCGAGGCGACGAGCATCACGGCGCTCTGGGAGGTGCAGCGAATCGCGCTGCGCACGCCGAGCTGGTTCGCCGTGGGGACGGCCCAGCTCGCCGGCAACGCGGCCGGCAACGTGATCCCGGGCGGAGCCGCTACCGCCGGGGCTTTCTCGTACCGAATGCTCGTGCGCGCGGGCGTGCGCGGCGACGATGTGGCCGGCGGGCTGGCGGCCACCTCGATCGCGAACACGACGACGATCCTCGCCTTCCCGCTGCTCGCGCTGCCCGCGATCCTTGGCGGACTGCAGGCGCCGCACGGTCTGCTGACGACCGCCTACATCGGTGTCGGCGCGTTCGTGCTCGCGGTGGCCGCCGGGCTCACCGCCTTCCTCTGGGACCGGCCGCTGCTGCTGGTCGGCCGCGGAATCGACGCGCTCCTGCGGCTGCTGCCGAGCAAGCGCGACGCGCACGGGACGGGCGAGCGGCTCCTGCTCCAGCGCGACGGGCTGCGACACGCGTTCGGCGCCCGG
>DATFSG010000352.1:0-2213 GCA_035262765.1 Gaiellaceae bacterium
TCCCATGCCGCGATCCAAGGTCTGGAGACCGAGGCGGCGGTAGAACGGCTCGAGGTCGGCGTCGCAGCAGAGGTCGACCATGTAGAGGTTCTCGAGCTGGGCGAGCAGGCGGCGCATCAGCTCGCTGCCGATCCCGCGCCCCTGGTGCTCGGGCACGACCTCGAGCAGCGGCACGTACGCGCTCAGCACGCCGTCGCTGATCGCCGTCACGAACCCGACGACGCGCTCGCCGTCGCGCGCGAGCACGACGTGGTCGCTTCCGCGGAGCAGCTCGAGATGGCGTTCGGGGGAAGGCGGCTGCGGCCACCCGACGAAGAAACCGTCGAGGTGCCGCGCTTCGACGCCGTCGGCGGAATCGACGTACTCGATCAAAGGTGCTCCAGCACCTCGGCGAGGTCCTTGTCGCCGCGCCCGGAGAGACCGACGAGGATCAGCTCGGCGTCGAGGTCGCGCGCGCGGGCGAGCGCATGGGCCGGCTCGAGCGCGGGGAGGATGCCTTCGGTTCGGGCGAGATCCTGGAAGGCGGCGAGCGCTTCCTCGTCCGTCGCGACGCGGTACTCCGCACGGCCCGTGTCCCGCAGGAAGGCGTGCTCGGGACCGACGCCGGGATAGTCGAGCCCGGCCGAGATCGAGTGGGCGTCGGCGATCTGGCCGTCCTCGTCCGCGAGCACCGACGAGCGGGCTCCGTGCAGAACCGCGGGCCGGCCGCTGCCGAGCGACGCGGCGCCGGCGGCTTCCACTCCGATTAGCCGGACGTCCGTGTCTTCGACGAACCCGTGAAAGATCCCGATTGCGTTTGAGCCGCCGCCGACGCACGCGACGACCGCCTCGGGCAGCCGCTCTTCGACCGCGAGCATCTGCTCGCGCGCCTCGCGCCCGATCACCGACTGCAGCTCGGCCACGAGCTCCGGATACGGCGCCGGCCCGACGCACGAGCCGATCAGGTAGTGGGTCGTCTCGACGTTGGTGATCCAGTCGCGGATCGCCTCGCTCGTCGCCTCCTTCAGCGTCTTGGTGCCGAAGTCGACGCCGCGCACCTCCGCGCCGAGCAGCCGCATCCGCTCGACGTTGGGCCGCTGGCGGCGCATGTCCTCTTCGCCCATGTAGACGACGCACTCGAGGCCGAAGCTCGCGCACACCGTCGCGGTGGCGACGCCGTGCTGGCCGGCCCCCGTCTCGGCGACGATCCGCGGCTTGCCGAGCCGCCGCGCGAGCACGGCCTGGCCGAGCGCGTTGTTCAGCTTGTGCGCGCCGGTGTGGAGGAGGTCCTCGCGCTTGAGGTAGATCCGCTTGCCGGGCGCGAATCGCTCGGAGGGCGTCAGCGGCGTCGGCCGGCCCGCGTAGGTCGTCAGCAGGTGATGGAGCTCTGCGTGGAAGGAGTCGTCGGCGAACGCTTCGCGCCAGCCGCGCTCCAGCTCGTCGAGGGCCGGAATCAGCGTCTCGGGGACATAGCGCCCGCCGTAGTCGCCGAAGCTGCTCATGCGTGTGCCTCCTCGACGAACGCACGCACCTTCTCGTGGTCCTTGATGCCAGGCGCGGACTCGAGCTGCGACGCCGCGTCGACGGCCCACGGATGGACGGCGTCGATCGCCGCGCGTACGTTGTCCGGCCCGAGCCGGCCGGCGAGCACGAGCCGGTCGTCGCCGCGCGCGTTCTGCCAGTGGTTCGGGTCTTCGCCCTCCCAGGGCAGGTCGGCGACCCGCGCCACCGGCTCGCCGTTGCGAAGCAAAACGGCGTCACGGCCGCGCACCGTGCCCTCCTCTCGCTCGTAGAGCTGGACGAGGTCCGCGCCCTGCTCCTCGGGCTCCCCGACGAACACGCCGACGCTCAGCACGGTGTCCGGGACGTCGAGGACCGCGTCCGCCCGGCGCGGCGAGCCCTCGGCAAAGATGAAACCGCAGAGATCGGCTCCCGCTTCGACCGCGCCGTCGACATCCTCCTGGCGCGTCAGGCCGCAGACCTTGACCAGGGGCCGCGAGAGCAGCTCCCGCAGCCTCGAACCGGGGTCGACCGCGCGCATGAGCGAGGTGCCGACGAGGACGGCGCTCGCGCCTGCGAGCTCGGCGGCGGTAGCCTGCGCCCGCGTGTGGACGGCGCTCTCCGCGACGACGACGCGGTCGCGCGGGGCCTTCGCCACGAGCTCGAGCTGGGCGGTGCGGTCGATGCGGAAGGTGCCGAGGTCGCGCGCGTTGACGCCGATCACGCGCGCGCCG
>DATFSG010000353.1:0-2322 GCA_035262765.1 Gaiellaceae bacterium
GGTTATTCCCGTGGCCGAGCCGCGCTCGTTGGGTCAGAATCGGTGGCGATGGCCGAGGAGTTCGTTCTCGACACGCCGGTCGTGCGTTCGTTCGTCGCCGACGTGCAGGCGACGATCGCCCTTGCGTCCTCGCCCGAGGAGGCCTGCGAGGCGCTGCGGCCGCGGTTCGCGGAGCTGCTCGCCGACTCGGATTGGCTCCCGGCCAGGTACCGGGAGCCCGCTCCGGAGAGCGGCATGGGCGGCGGCATCGGCCAGTGGCTCCTCTACCGCGCCGAGGATCAGTCGCTGTCGCTCTTCTCGCTCGTCGTCCCGCCGGGCTCGGAGACGCCGATCCACGACCACCTCGCCTGGGGCCTCGTCGGTCTCTATCGCGGGGAGCAGGACGAGGAGATCTACGCGCGGCGCGACGGCGCGCTCGAGCTCGTCGAGCAGCGCGCGCTCGTGCCCGGCGACTTCTACGCGCTGATCCCGCCGACCGACGACATCCACCGCGTGCGCACGACCTCGGCGGTGACGTCCGTCTCGATCCACCTGCTGACGAACGACACGGGCTGCGTCTGGCGCCACTCGTTCGACCCCGGCTCCGGAGAGGAGCGGCCGTTCCGCTCGGGTTACGTCAACGTCGCCTGCGAGGACGAGTAGGGCCTACGCGGTCTTGGATTCCTGGAGGAGCGTCTCGCACCGCTCGATGTAGTAGGTCGCCGTGACCGAGCGATAGAACTCCAGCGCGCGGCGGGCTTGCTCCTCGCCTTCCTCGGGGCGGCCGCTTTCGATCAGCTCCTCGGCCGCGCGAAGGCGCACGCGTGCCTCCATCGTCATGCCTCCGCCTGCAGCCCACATGTCGGCGGCCCGCACGAAGTCACGGTCGAGGCACGCGAACGCGAGTTCCTTCCACGCTCCCGGCGGGGCTTCCGCGAGGCCTTCCCGGAGTGCAGGCTCGAATTCGAAGGCGAGTCGTGAGAGGAGAAACGAAAAGTTCACCGCCAGCGTCGCCTCGTGCAAGTACCTCGGCACGAGCTCGACCATCTCGACGGCGAAGGGCCGCGCCTCATCGCCCAGGCCGTGCTCCTCGAAGATGAGCACGGTGGACCCGAGGCGTGGCATCAGCGCCTGTGGGTCGCCAGCCTCGCGGGCGAGCTCGAGACTGCGACGGATGTCGGCGAGCGCTCCGTCAAGATCCCCCCGCGCTGCGCGGATCTCGCCGCGATCGCCGAGCATCCGGTAGTAGAGGTAGTGGGGCGAACCGGCCTCGCAGTCGGCGATGAAGCGCCCGCCCAGATCGAGGAATTCGTCCCAGCGACCGAGCACGAACGGGGTGCCCGCTCTTTGTCCCCGCAGCCAGCGCACATCGGACGCAGAGCCGTAGAGCTCCGCGACCCGCAGGCCCTCGTCGAAGAGCTCGGCGGCCCGGCGGATGTCGAGCTGGAAGAGGGCCTGGACGGCGAGGTTGTTCAGGATCGTCCCGGCCTGGGGTGAGCGTATGCCCGCCGCAATCTCGAGTGCCCGCTCCATGTCGGCGATGCCTTCCAGGTCGCTGCCCAGGTAGCCCTTGCACGACCCGATCGTCGAGAGCGCGTGCGCCCGGAGCTCGTCGTTCCCGACGGCTTCGGCCATGGCGAGTGCCTGCCCACCGGTACGGAGTCCCTCCGCGGGCTCGCCGGCGATCATGAGCGCCCGCGCGACGGTGGCGAGGACGCGCGCGGCTGCCGGCGAGGGCGTGGTGCCCGCAAGTTCCGCCGCCCGCGCAGTGTGCTGTTCCGACTCCTCCCGCTGTCCACGGTGCCACCAGATTCTCGACATGGACAGCTCCGCTTCGGCCGCGGTCTGCTCGTCGCCGGCCCTCAGCAGGGCGTCACGTGCCGTCTCGAGCGTCTCGAGCGCGTCGTCGTCGGCAGCGAGGTACAGGGCATCCGCCCAGCGGTACAGGAGCTGAGCTCGCTCCGCGTCCTCCTCCGGCCAGAGGGCGAGTGCGTCGCCGAAGTACGTCACCGCGGTCGGGAACGCGTTGACCGAGAACGCGCGTGAACCGGCGTCGCGAAGCGATCGCCCGGCAGGGCCGACCAGCTCCGCAGTGTCCTGCCCGGACGCCTCAGCGAGCTCGAGCGCCGAGCGCCAGTGGTGGGCGAGCAGCTCGGCATAGTCCTCCGTCCGGCCCAGGCTCTCGATCCACTCGGCGGCTGCACGATGCTTCGCCGCCCGCTCGGCGCGGGGGATCTGCGAGTACGCGACGTCGCGGAGCAACATGTGCGAGAAGGCCCACTCGCTCTCCCCCTCCACCGAGGAGCGCCGCTGTCTTGTGAGGAATCCCTTCCGCTCGAGCGA
>DATFSG010000354.1:0-4279 GCA_035262765.1 Gaiellaceae bacterium
GAGCAGACGCAGCACCTCGCGCTCGCGGTCGGACAGCGGGTCCTCTTCCGCGCGTTTCGCCGCCTCGGCGTCGGCGGCCACGAGGCGCGCGCCGAGCTCGGGGTTGACGTAGCGGCCGCCGCCCGCGACCTCGCGAATCGCAGCCACGACCTCGTTGTCGGCCGCCTCCTTGAGGACGTAGCCGCTGGCGCCGGCCGCGAACGCCTCGCGCACGTAGCGCGGCTCGTCCTGCATGGAGAGGATCAGCACCTTGGCGTCGGGGTTCTCGTGCTTGAGCTGCGGCAGCGCTTCGAGGCCGGTCTGGTCCGGCATCACGATGTCGAGCAGGATCACGTCGGGATGCAATGTCCGGGCCTGGAAGATCGCGTCGCGGGCGGTCCCCGCCTCGCCGACCGGCTCGATGCCCTCCTCCGCCTCGAGCAGGAGCCGCAGCCCGCTGCGGACGACGGCGTGGTCGTCGACGATCAGGACCCGGGTGCTCACCCGAGCGGCACCTCCGCGACGATCGTCGTCCCGGCGCCCGGCCGCGACTCGATCTCCAGCCGCCCGTCGACGAAGGACAGCCGCTCGCGCATGCCGAGGAGCCCGACGCCGTCCTCGCGCACGGCCCGCGGGTCGAAGCCGTCCCCGTCGTCCTCGATCACCGCCGCCGCGGTGGACGCCCGCCGGGCGATCGAGACGCTCACGTGGTGGGCGTTCGCGTGCTTGACGATGTTCGTGAGCGACTCCTGCACGACCCGGTAGAGCGTCGTCTCGACCTCGCTCGGCAGCCGCTTCTCTCCGAGCGCCGAGTGGAAGTCGATGCGGACGTCCGACTGCTCAGCGAATGCATCGGTCAGCCGTTCGAGCGCGGGGACGAGGCCGAAGTCGTCGAGCACGGCCGGCCGCAGCTCGACCGCGAGCCGGCGCACATCCCGGAGAGCGGTCACGACGTGCTCCCGCAGCTCGGCGAGAGCCGCACGGGCCGGATGGTCCGCGAGCGCCTCCTCGAGCGGCTTCAGCCCGAGCAGGATCGAGGTCAGCGCCTGCCCCGTCTCGTCGTGGAGCTCCCGCGCGAGCCTTTGCCGCTCGAGCTCCTGCGCCTGGACGACGCGACGGACGGCGTCCCGCGCCACCCGCTGCGAGAGCTCGACGGCGACTGCGGCACGGGCCGCGAAGGTCTCGGCCAGCCGAAAGTCGTCGTGGTCGAAGCGGGGGTCGGGCCCTTCCTTGTCGTGGATCTCGAGCACGCCGATCGCCTGGTCGCGCGCGATCAGCGGAACCCACATGCCGGTCCGGGCGGCGATCTGTCGCGAGACCTCCTGGTGCACCTCGGGATCGTCGAGCACCGAGTCGATGCGCTCGCTGCGCCGGCGTTCGAGCACGGCGCCGCTCTTGGAACCGGAGCGCGAGATGGTCGTGCCGAGCAGCTCGTCGGCGCCGGCGACGGCGGCGAACCGCAGCTCGTCGCTGCCCACCGGGAGAGCGAGTGCGACAACGCGCGCCTCGAGCAGCTCCCGCAGGCGACGGACGACGAGGTCGAGCAGCTTCTCGATGTCGGTCTCCGTGGCCAGCGCGGTGCCGATCTCCTGCAGCGACTGCAGTTGGCGCGACCAGCGGGTCGAGGCTTCGTAGAGCCGCGCGTTCTCGATCGCGACAGCCGCCTGGCCCGCGAGCAGCGTGACGAGCTCCTCGTCCTCGTCGGTGAAGTCCTCGCCGTTCTGCTTCTCGGTGAGGTAGAGGTTGCCGTAGGCGACGCCGCGCACCATGACCGGGACGCCGAGGAAGCTGCGCATCGGCGGATGCCCCGGCGGGAAGCCGACCGAGCGCGCGTCCTCAGCCAGGTCGTGCAGTCGCAGCGGCTGAGCGTCGCGGATCAGCACTCCGAGGATGCCTCGTCCTCGCGGCAGCTCGCCGATCTCGGCGCGCAAATCGTCGTCGACGCCGTGCGTGACGAACTGCTCGAGCTCCGTCCCGTTGGCGTCGATCACGCCGAGCGCCGCGTACTTCGCTCCCGTCAGCTCGGCCGCCGCGTCGACGAGCCGGCGCAGGAGCGCGTCCAGCGACAGCTCCGACGTGACTGCCAGCCCCGCTGCGAAGAGCGCGCGCAGCCGCCCTTCGGTGACGGACAGCGCGTCCATGCGGCAAGCCTACGCCGTGCGGAAAAGCCGCAGCGTCTCTCCGGTGCGGCGCCGATGCCGCCGGCCCGGCGCCTGACGAGACTCGAAGAGAAAGGAGGCGCAAGATGAAAGCTCTCGTGTACCACGGGCCGGGCCGGCGCGCCTGGGAGGACGTTCCCGACCCGACAATCCAGGAGCCCACGGACGTCGTCGTGAGGATCACGTCCTCGACGATCTGCGGCACCGACCTCCACATCCTCAAAGGTGACGTGCCGGACGTGACGCCGGGCACGATCCTCGGCCACGAGGCCGTCGGCACCGTGATCGAGATCGGGAGCGCCGTCACGACGCTCGAGCCGGGAGACCGTGTGCTCGTCTCCTGCATCACGTCGTGCGGCCGCTGCCGGTTCTGCAAGGAAGGCCGCTACGGGCTCTGCACCGGCGGTGGAGGCTGGATCTTCGGCCACGTGATCGACGGCCTGCAGGCCGAGCTCGCTCGCGTGCCGTTCGCCGACACGTCGGTCTACAAGGTGCCGGACGCGCTCACGGACGAGCAGGTCCTGTTCCTGGCCGACATCCTCCCGACCGCGTACGAGGTCGGCGTCCTCAACGGAGGCGTCGAGCCGGGCGACACGGTCGCGGTCGTCGGCGCCGGCCCGATCGGGCTCGCGGCGATCATGACCGCGCAGCTCCATTCGCCGGGTCACATCGTCGCGATCGACCTCGACCAGTCGCGGCTCGAGAAGGCGCTCGAGTTCGGCGCGGACGTCGCGATCGACAACAGCCGGGAGGACGCGGTCGCGAAGGTGATGGGGCTCACCGGCGGCCTCGGCGCCGATGTCGCCATCGAGGCGGTCGGCTTGCCCGAGACGTTCGAGCTCTGCGCCGACCTGATCCGGCCAGGTGGTCGCGTCGCCAACGTCGGCGTGCACGGCCATCCCGCCACGCTCCACCTCGAGAAGCTGTGGATCCGGGACGTCCTGATCACGACCGGACTCGTCGACACGACCACGACGCCGAAGCTGCTCAAGCTGATCGAGGCGGGACGCCTCGACCCGACCACATTCGCGACCCACCGCTTCGCCCTCGCAGACGTCGAGGAGGCGTACGACGTCTTCGGAGCTGCGGCCGAGAGCCGCGCGCTCAAGGTCGTGCTCGAGGCGACTCCGGTCGGCCACGAGCTGGTCGAACAGCACGAAGTGCCTGTCAGAGCGTAGAAAGGAGGTGTGAGATGACCGCTACGAGACCGATCCTGTTTGCCACCGACGGCTCGCCGTCGGCGGACGAGGCTCAGAAGAAGGCCTTCGAGCTGGCGGAGCGGTTCGAGGCGCCGCTGCTCGTCGTCTCCGTCGCGCACGCCGGCGTCCCCGCGGTCGGCTACGCCGGGTTCGGGTACTCGAACATCGTCGCCGAGCTCACGGAGGCCGAGCACCATCGCGTGGCGGCGCTCCTGGCTGCAGTGGAGGCGACCGCCGTGGCGGAGGGAGTTCACTGCTCCACCGTCGTCGCGGACGGCCTCATCGTCGAGGAGATCTGCCGGAAGGCGCGCGAGTACGACGCGCAGCTGATCGTGGTGGGCTCCCACGGCTGGGGCGCCGCCCGGCGGTTCCTCTCCGGCAGCGTCTCGACCGGGCTCGTCCACTCGGCGCCGTGCCCGGTGCTCGTCGTGCGGTCGCATGCGCAGCTCGCCGAACAGGCGGTGGCTGCGTGAGCGCGACGACCGTCGAGCCGACCGACGTCATCCTCCGCGACGGGTCGACGCTCCGGCTGAGAGCGCCCGCCGCGGAGGATGCCGACGCGCTGCTCGAGTTCTTCGCCGGCCTGTCCGACCACAGCCGCTATCTCCGCTTCCACGGCTTTCCGGCGCTCGGGCCGAAGCTCGTCGAGCCGGTACTCGAGCCGGACTGGCAGGAGCGGGGCGCGCTGCTCGGGTCGCTCGACGGCCGGATCGTGGCGGTCGCGAACTGGGTCCGGCTGCGCGATCCGGGCGCGGCGGAGGTCGCCTTCGCCGTTCACGACGAGTTCCAGCGGCGCGGTATCGGGATGCGCCTGCTCGAGCAGCTCGCCGTCAGAGCAGGCGGTGCCGGAATCGAGGAGTTCGTGGCCGAGGTCCTGGCCGAGAACGACACGATGCTCCGCGTTTTCCGCAACGCCGGCTTCGAGGTTGCGCGCGCCGGCGA
>DATFSG010000355.1:0-22788 GCA_035262765.1 Gaiellaceae bacterium
TCGCTCGACGTGTCCCTTCTTGGTGTTGTAGTCGTGCACGCCGATCTTCGGCCGGAACTTGATCTCCTTGACCTGGATCTGGCTCTGGTGCTTGCGGGCCTGTTTCGCCTTCTGCTCCTGCTCGTACTTGTACTTGCCGTAATCCATGACCTTGGCGACGGGCGGGTCGGCCTGGGCAGCCACCTCGACGAGGTCGAGGTTCTTGCCGTAGGCGTACTCACGCGCGTCGTCCGTGGTCTTGATCCCGAGCTGAGCTCCGTCGTCGTCGATCAGGCGCACGCGGGACACGCGAATCGCATCGTTGATGCGCGTCGTGTCGCGTGGCGACGGGCGGGTCTGCTCGATCGGCCGGCGTCTGGGCCTCAAAGGCAAATCACCAAGTTGGGCTTACTCCTCCTCGTTTCGGTTTCGCAACATGAAAAGCCGCTGCATGCAGCGGCCGTTTCCTCGCCAAAACTTCGACTCGGTTGAACCCCCGCGGTCCTGTTGGCCCGGGAGGTGAGGAACGGTCCGCCCCTGCTTTTCAGACGTCAGAGGGTAGCAGGGGCTCGAGCCTCGCGAGAAGCTCGGCCAAGGAAAGCGTGGACTGCTCGCCGCCGCGCTCGCGGACCGCGAGACTCTCGTCGCTCTCGCGGTCGCCGTAGACCACGGTGAACGGGATCTTGTCGAGCTCGGCCGCCCGGATCCGCTTGCCGATCGTGTCGGTGGGCTCGGAGACCTCCACGCGATATGGCGTCAGGCGCTCGGCGAGGTCACGGGCCGCGTCGAGATGCGCGTCCCCGACCGGCAGCACGCGCACCTGCACCGGCGCGAGCCAGAACGGCAGGTCGCCGCCGTAGTGCTCGAGCAGGATCCCGATGAAGCGCTCGAGCGAGCCGAACAGCGCACGATGGATGACGTACGGCGTGTGCTCGCGGTTGTCGGAGCCCATGTACGTGCAGCCGAGCCGCTCCGGTTGCTGTCCGTCGAGCTGGATCGTCCCCATCTGCCAGGGGCGGCCGTGCGCGTCGTCCATGAAGAAGTCGATCTTCGGCCCGTAGAACGCGCCCTCCCCCTCGGCGACGCGGTACGGCAGGCCGATCCGCTCGAGCGCTGCCGTCAGCACGCCCTCGGTGTGATCCCACTGTTCGTCGCTGCCGAGCTTGTTGTCGGGCCGCGTCGCGAGCTCCGCGTGCGCTAACTCGCGGACGCCGAACGTGTCGTAGAGGAAGTCGACGTAGTCGAACATCGCGTCGATCTCCTCCTGGATCTGATCCTCCGTGCAGAAGACATGCGCGTCGTCCTGGCTGAACTGGCGCGCGCGGGTCAACCCCTGGAGGCTTCCGGTCGGCTCGTCGCGATGGAGAACGGCGGCCTCGGCGTACCGGATCGGCAGCTCGCGGTAGCTGCGGAGCTGGGTGTTGAACAGCAGCATGTGGCCCGGGCAGTTCATCGGCTTGAGCCCGTAAATCGACTCGCCGAGCTCGATCCGGAACAGGTTCTCGCCGTACTTCTCCCAGTGTCCCGAGCGCTTCCACAGCTCGACGTCCCACATGAGCGGCGTCTTCACCTCGAGGTAGCCGCGCCGCGCGTTCTCGCGTCGCCGTAGATCCTCGAGCGCGTTCCAGATCGCCATCCCCTTCCCCGTCCAGAGCGCAGCTCCCGGCGAGTACTCCGACATGTGGAAGAGGTCGAGCTGCGGGCCGATCCGGCGATGGTCCTTGCGTCTTGCCGCCTCGAGCCGCTCGAGGTAGAGGTCGAGGTCCTTCGGGCCGTAGAAGGCGGTGCCGTAGATGCGCGTGAGCTGCTTGTTGTGCTCGTCGCCGCGCCAGTAGGCGCCGGCGAGGCCGGTCAGCTTGACCGCCTTGATCGGGCCCGAGTTCTGCAGGTGCGGGCCGCGGCAGAGGTCGGTGAAGTCGCCTTGCGTGTAGAGCGAGATGTCGCCTTCCGCCGTGTCCACGAGCTCGACCTTGTACGGCTCGTCCTCCGCCTCGAAGCGTGCGCGAGCCTCGTCTCGCGAGATCTCGGTCCGCTCCCAGCTGCGGCCTTCCTTCAGCTCGCGCTGCATCTCGTCCTCGATCCGCTCGAGATCCTCCTCGCGGATCGGCTCGGGGAAGTCGAAGTCGTAGTAGAAGCCGTTCTCGATCGGCGGCCCGATCGCGATCTTCACGCCCGGGTAGAGCCGGCGAACAGCCTCGGCGAGCAGGTGCGCCGTTGAGTGGCGCAGGACGGCGAGCGCGTCGGGATCCTCGCGGTCACGGGTGGTCAGCAACTGGATCGGATCGCCGTCGTGGAGCGGCTGGCGCAGGTCCTGCACCTGTCCGTTCACGCGGATCAGAACAGCCTGCTCGGCGAGCTTGGGGCCGATCGCGCGCGCGGCGTCGAGGCCCGAGGCGCCGTCGGGAAGTTCGAGCTCTGAGTTGTCGGGCAGGACGACCTTCATGACAGAACCGGCCAAGGATATGCACCCCCGTGAGGACGACAGGAACGAAGGAATAGACGAGTCGCCGGCGCCCGATCCCGCAGAGGGAAAGCCGAACGCCGAGGAAGACCCGGAGGCCGACTAGCGAGGTGTCCTGGTGCGCTCGGAGCGCATCGAACGAGTCTAGCCGCGGTACTCCATGAGGATCCAGGCGGCGGTGTGGTCCTCGTCGGGCTCGTGGCGTGAGACCTCGACGAAGCCGGCGCGTTCCCAGGCGCGGACGGCGCCTTCGTTCCAGGTGTACGGGTCGACGGTCACGCGCTCGCGGCCGCGCTCCTCGAGCAAGTGACGAGTCATCGCGCGTGCGGCGTCCGGGCCGAGGCCGCGTCCGCGCGCCGTCGGAACGAGGAACATGTCCAACCCGTCGGGATGCACCTGGAGGTAGCCGACGGGCTCCTCGGCCTCCTCGACGATCCAGGCCTCGACGTCCTCGCGCGCGAGCCGCTCCTCCATCTCGACCCTGGTGAACGTCTCGTCGTCCCAGTAGCGCGCGACCTCGGGATCCGCGTGCCAGGCGACGAGGCGGTCGACGTCGTCTGCGCCGGCCGGTCGCAGCGTCGTCAGTCGTCCGCGAACGAGAACGTCCACTCGACATCCTGCTGCGACGTGCCGCCGAGGCTGCGGTAGAGCCCGTTCGCCGGCTCGTTGTCGGGCTCCGTCAGCACGAAGCCGACCCGGATGCCGCGCTCCCGCGCGAGCTCGGCGAGCCGCTCGAGCAGCGCCGAGGCGATCCCGCGGCGCTGATGGCTCTCGGCGATGTCCACTTCGTAGACGAAGAGGTTCGCCCGGTCGCCGTGACGGCGCGGCAGCTCGTGAGCGAGGACGAAGCCGACCGGCTCGTCGCCGTCGAACGCCGCGAGCAGCAGCGTCCGCGGATCGGCGAGCAGCCCCTCGGGGTCGCCCGGCCCCTCGTACGTCGCGAGCTGCCGCACGACGCCCTCATCGCTCGGCACGAGCCGGCGAATCGTGACTGCGGGCATATCCGTTGTCTCTTCGTCCACACCAAGGAGGATCGCATGCCCGGCAAGCGCCCGAGCGTCAAAAACGAGAAGCAGTACGAGAAGCTGAAGGAGAAAGAGTTGTCGAAGGAGCGCGCGGCCAAGATCGCGAACTCGCCCGGCGCCTCGAGCCGCGCTGGCAAGGCATCCGGATCCGGCGTCCGCCGGCACAACCCGAGCCAGGGCGGGACGACCGCGCAGAAGAAGGCCGCGGGCCGCAAAGGAGGCCGCGCCACCGCGCGCGAGAGCTGATCTCCCTCCCTCGATCGGAGGTCGCTTTCGGACGACGACTCTGCTAAGGATCAGGTTGCTGCGGCGTACGAACGAGTCGCCCAACAACCGAAAGGGTCGTCGTTATGTCAAAGGGGTTATGGCGCCGTAGTCGCTATGTCCTGATCGTCCTCGCGCTCTGTGCGCTGGCCGGCTCGCTGGTCGGCGGAAACGCTCGCCCCGCCGCCGCGTCGGGGATCACGCCTCACTTCGTCCGCACGTGCGGTGCGGTCCCGGTGGGAGAGATGCGGTGCTTCGCGTTACGCCGCACGACGGGCGTGGTCGCGCACGTCGCGGCCGGAGTGAACGCGGCCGTCGCGGTGAGCGGCTACGGGCCGTCCGACCTCGACAGCGCGTACAACGTGCCGACGACTCTCGGGTCCGGCAAGACCGTCGCCATCGTCGACGCCTACAACGACCCGAACGCCGCGAGCGACCTGAGCACCTATCGCAGCAACTTCGGGCTGCCCGCGTGCACGACGGCCAACGGCTGCTTCAAGCAGGTCAACCAGAACGGCGCGACGAGCCCCCTCCCGGCGAACAACGCCGGCTGGTCCTCGGAGATCATGCTCGACCTCGAGATGGTCTCGGCCATCTGCCCGAACTGTCACATCCTGCTCGTCGAGGCCAGCAGCCCCACCACCGCGAACCTCGGCACGGCGGTCAACACCGCCGTCGCGCAGGGCGCGGTGGCCGTCTCGAACAGCTACGGCGGCTCCGAGTCCTCGAACGAGACGACCTATGACAACTCGTACTACAAGCACGCGGGTGTGGCGATCGTCGCCTCGTCCGGCGACAGCGGCTACACGCGGGAGTATCCGGCCGCCTCGCCGTGGGTCACGGCCGTCGGCGGAACCAAGCTGACGCAGGCGAGCAACTCGCGCGGCTGGACGGAGGCGGTCTGGTCGACGTCCTCGACCGAGGGCGCCGGCAGCGGCTGCTCGGCCTATGAGTCGAAGCCCTCGTTCCAAACGGATACCGGTTGCACGCGGCGCACCATCGCCGACGTCTCCGCGGTCGCCGACCCGGCGACCGGCGTGGCCGTCTACGACTCCTACGGCTCGGGCGGCTGGACGGTGTTCGGCGGCACGAGCGTCGCTTCGCCGATCATCGGCGCGATGTACGCGCTGGCCAACTCCCCAGCGCCGACCGCGTTCCCGAACTCGTATCCGTACGCCAATCCGGGCGCGCTGTACGACGTGACGACCGGCCACACCGCGACGTGCTCGCCGGCTTACCTCTGCACGGGCGAGGTCGGCTACGACGGCCCGACGGGACTGGGCACGCCGAACGGAGCCGCCGCCTTCGGGCCCGCTTCGACGGGCTCGAGCGACTTCTCGGTCTCGGTCAACCCGACGAACGTCAGCGTCGCCGCAGGCTCGAACGCGACCGCCACGGTCTCGACGGCGGTCACCTCTGGCAGCTCGGAGTCGGTCGCGCTGAGCGCGAGCGGCGTGCCGAGCGGCGTGACGGCGTCGTTTAATCCGTCCACGGTCAACTCCGGCTCGTCGTCCACGCTGACATTTACGGCATCCGCGTCTGCGACGGCCGGGACGTACAGCGTCACGATCACGGGAACCGGCTCGACGGGCTCGCACACGGCGACGCTCACGCTCAGCGTGACGACGTCGGGAGGCACCTGCTCGGCGGGCCAGAAGATCTCGAACCCCGGCTTCGAGTCCGGGACGACGGGGTGGTCCTCGACCGCCGGCGTAATCGGGCAGAACGGTCCGTACGAGCCCGCGCACTCGGGCACGTGGGATGCCTGGCTCGACGGCTACGGGACGACCCACACCGACACGGTCTCGCACTCGATCACGATCCCGAGCGGGTGCACCAACTACACCCTCTCGTTCTGGCTGCACATCGACACGTCCGAGACGACGACCACGACGGCCTACGACAAGCTGACGGTGTCGCTCGGCGGGACGACGCTCGCCACGTACTCGAACCTGAACCACGCGTCGGGCTACGTGCAGCACTCGTTCAACGTCTCCGGCTACGCCGGCCAGACGGTCACCCTCACGTTCAAGGGCGTGGAGGACAGCTCGCTCCAGACGTCGTTCGTCGTCGATGACACGGCGCTGAACGTCAGCTGACCTGGAAAGAAAGAAGACGGGGCGCCTCGATCGAGGCGCCCCGTCACAAACCCGTTAACCGACGGGTACGACGTTCCGAGCCTCGGGGCCTTTCTGGCCCTCGGACGGCTCGAACTCGACGCGCGCGCCCTCAGCGAGAGTCTTGAAGCCCTCGGACTCGATCGCGCTGAAATGGACGAAAACATCCTTGCCGCCCTCGTCCGGGGTGATGAAGCCGTACCCCTTCGCGTCGTTGAACCACTTCACGGTTCCTGTTGCCATGTAATACACCTCCCTCCGCGGAGTTCTGAACGGACAGGAGGCGCGAACGACGCGCGACCGGTACTCGCTCTAGTGCTAGTGCTCAGCGAACGGTAGCGCAGAATCAGGGTCCAATGCGGCTTTTGTCAGCCCCTGACAAGTTCCGCGGCACGCTTTCGGCACAAGTGGCCGCAGCCGCGATCGCCGCGGGAGCCGAGCGCGCCGGCTGGACGGCGGTCGAGCTGCCGCTTGCGGACGGCGGCGAGGGGACGCTCGACGTGCTCGGCGGCGGCAATCGGCGCACGATTGTCACCGGCCCGCTCGGGGATCCGGTCGAGGCCGTTTGGCGGCTGGAGGAGGACGGCACCGCGCTGATCGAAGCCGCGCAGGCGTGCGGGCTGACGCTCGCGGGCGGGCCGGAGCGGAACGATCCGTTGCGCGCGACAAGCCGCGGTGTCGGCGAACTCATCGCGGCGGCGGTCGGCGAGGGGGCCGAGCGGATCGTCGTGTTTGTCGGCGGCGTCGCGTCGACCGACGGCGGGGTCGGCGCCACAGAGGCCGTCCCGCACCCGCTCTTCGTCCCGCTGGAAGTCGCGTGCGACGTCGAAGCGCGCTTCCTCGACGCCGCCGACGTCTTCGCGCCGCAGAAGGGAGCGGCGCCCGAGCAGGTGCAGATCCTGCGCGAGCGCCTGGCGAAGCTCGTCGTCCCCGACCTGCCCGGCTCCGGCGCGGCCGGCGGGCTCGCCGGTGGGCTCGCGGCGATCGGCGCGCGCCTCCTCCCCGGCTTCGACCTCGTGGCCGACCGCCTCGACCTCGACCCGCAGCTCGCGGAGGCGGATCTCGTCGTCACCGGCGAGGGTCTCGTCGACCCGACCTCGCTCACGGGCAAGGTCGTCGGCCGCGTCCTCGAACGCGCACGGGCAGCGGGAATCGAGGCGCTTGTGGTCGCCGGCGACGTCGCACCGCGAAGCCCGATCGACGCGCTTTCGCTCGTCGAGAGCTACGGTCCCGAACGCGCGCTCGCGGAACCGGCGGACTGCCTCGCGGAGCTTGTCGCAACGACCCTGGCGGCCCGGCGGATCTGACCCTATTCTGCAGCCGAAAATGCCGAAGCCAGTCCAGAACGCGCCGCACATCCAATACCGCCCCGGGCTGGACGGCCTGCGTGCGCTGGCGGTCGCCGCGGTGTTCCTCTACCACTCGCGGATCGACTGGCTGCCGGGCGGTTTCCTCGGCGTTGACCTCTTCTTCGTGCTGAGCGGCTACCTGATCACGTCGCTGCTGCTCGTCGAATGGGATGCGCGCAACCGAATCGACCTCCGCCGCTTCTGGGCGCGGCGTGCGCGCCGGCTACTCCCCGCGCTCGTCGTCGTCGTCCTAGGCTCGCTCGCGCTCTCGGCGATCTTCGCGCGCCAGGACCTCGCCCACACCCGCAGCGACGTGTTCGCCTCGCTCTTCTACTTCCAGAACTGGCACCTGATCGTCGCGAACCACTCCTACTTCAACCTGATGGGCAATCCGTCGCTGCTGAACCATCTGTGGTCGCTCGCGGTGGAGGAGCAGTTCTACATCGTCTGGCCGCTCCTGCTCGTCCCGTGCCTCGTCCTCCTCGGCCGCAAGCGGATGCACATGATCGTGATCGCCGGCATCGCCGCCTCGGCCGCGCTGATGTGGATCCTCTACAACCCGGGCAGCGATCCCTCGCGCGTCTACTACGGCACCGACACGCGCGCCTTCCTGCTGCTGATGGGGATCCTGCTCGCGCTCGTCTGGCCGTGGATCATGCGGATGCGGCAGGCGGTGCCGCTGCTCGAGTTCTTCGGTATCGCGGCGCTCGTCGGCTCGGTTCTCCTCTTCCGGCAGATGCAGGACTTCAATCCGACGCTCTACCGCGGCGGCGACCTCGCGGCCGCGTTCTGCTTCGCCGTGCTCGTCGCCGCGGTCGCCCATCCGAAGACGGGTATCGGCGAAGCGCTCGGCATCGCGCCGCTGCGCTGGGTCGGCGAGCGCAGCTACGGGATCTATCTCTGGCACTGGCCGATCATCGTGCTCGTCGCCGGCGTGAACACGCGCCCGAGCGTCTGGGTCGTGATCGGGGAGGCTGCGCTCGTCCTCCTCGTCGCCGAGCTCTCCTTCCGGTTCGTCGAGCAGCCGATCCGGACGGGGAGCCTGCAGCGCCGGCTCGCCCAGCACCCGCGCCGCTACCGGCTCGAGGTCATCGGCGCGAGCGCGCTCGGCCTCGTCGTGGCCTTCGCGATCCTCTTCGTGACGCCCTCCGCGCTGAACCCGGTCTCGGCCTACGTCAACCCGCAGCAGGCGAAAGGCGCGACCCACCACAGAAAGCACCATCAACAGACGACAACGACAACGAGCACGGTCGTCTCCCACCAGACCGGCCCGACGCTTAAGAAGAAGGCCGCGCTCCCGCCCGGCCGGATCCTCGCGCTCGGCGACTCGGTGATGCTCGGTTGCTCGCGCGAGCTGAAGATCGCTCTCCACCATCACGTGAAGGTCGACGCGACCGTGGGCCGGCAGATCGACGACACGATCAAGGAGCTGAACCGGCTGCGGCGCCACGATCACGTGCCGAAGATCGTCGTGATCCAGGTCGGAAACAACGGCCCACTCTGGTACCCGGACCTCGTCCGGCTACGTCACGCCCTGCGTGGGGTCCCGGACATCGTCGCCGTCAACGTGCGCAACTCGACGAGCTGGCAGGACGAGTCGAATCACGCGCTCGTCAACTGGGTGCACGACTGGCGGGCGGCGCACCTCGCCGACTGGTACGGCCACTCGACGACCAAGATGATGCAGGACGGCACGCACCCGTGGCCGTACGGCTGCACGATCTACGCGCGCGTGATCGCCGACACGCTGCGGTCGACCTGAGGCGCCGGCCGCTCAGGCAGCTTCCGGGACCGGGTTCTCGGCCACCACGTACATCGGCTCCGCCGCGTCGAGGACGTAGGAACGTCCGTCGAGGCAGAACACGATCGCCGGCAGGTCGAGATCCGATACTACTGCCTGAGCCTCGCGCAGCAGCACGGCGAGGTCGCCGGTCTCCGAGCCGAGCTCGGCCGCGAAGAGCCAGACCGGCTCGTCGTTGTGCGACCAGCCGGGCCAGCGCGGCCGCAGACGAACGCGGAAGGCCTGCGCAGACTCGAACGTCGGGAGCTCGAAGAGCACGACGTCGCTGAATTCGGTGTCGAGTACGTCCACGCCAACAGGATGCGCGCCGGCGGGGTCGGCTCGCGTGACCCGGCTGCGTCAAGAAATGTTCGGTTGCCGTAAAGGGAGGCCGATTCAACCCCGCCTGCGGCGTCCTGGGCTGCGGTGAAGATGGAACGGTGGATCCACCGGAGCACATCGCGGATGTGATCAGCCGCCTCCGGACGATCGAGGCGTCCGCACCTGCCAAGGACGGCGTCGTGTGCTTCGCTCGGCTGTACCGCGAGGTGACCGAGAGCGTGGCCGCGCAGGTCGGGCGTCGGGAGTTCACGGAGACGCGTTTCCTCGAGACGCTCGACGTTCGCTTCGCCGGCCTGTTCTTCTCGGCGCTGGACTCCTACGGTCGTGACCCGAGCAGCACGCCGTCGGCCTGGCTCCCGCTCTTCGCGCAGCGCTCATGTCGAGGCGTCGCGCCGCTGCAGTTCGCGCTGGCCGGAATGAATGCGCACATCAATCGCGACCTCCCGGTCGCGCTCGTCACGACCTGCCGCGAGCTGCGCCTCGATCTGCTCGAGGCATCTCCCGAGCACGCCGACTTCGAGAATGTGAACGGCCTCCTCGCTCAGGTCGAACGACGCGTGAAGAGTGCGTACGTGACCGGCTGGCTGGCCTGGATCGACCGGCTCCTCCACCGGCTGCACCGCATCGACGACGTCGTGGCGATGTGGGACGTAGAGCGAGCACGCGACGCAGCATGGACGAATTCGACGGCGCTGTGGGCACTCGGCGGCCAGCCGCCGCTCGCAGGCGACTACCTGCTCGCGCTTGACCGGATGGTCGGGCTCGCCAGCCGGGGACTGTTGATTCCGGCGGATACGCTGCTTCTCAAGCTCGGCCGCGCCCTGGCGCGGTAGCTCAGTAGGCCTCGGCCAGTCGCCGGACGTCGTCGGCGGCGTTCTCGGTGATCGGGTCGCCGTGACCGACGCCGACGATGCGCGGCTCGAAGGTGGCCAGGCGCCCGAGCGACGCCTTGTGCTGCACGTGGTTGAGGTTGAAGACCTTCCAGCCGGCGCAGAGATTGGGCCAGGTCGCGATGCCGTCGCCGGCGATGAGAAACCCGCGCTCGGGCCACCAGAACGTGAGGTGACCGGGCGAGTGGCCGGGCGAGTGCATGACCTGCAGCGGTCCGAGCGCGTCACCCTCATCGAGGAGCTCGTCGACCGGGCACGGATCGTGGCGCGGACGGTCGAGCCAGAGACCGAGCTGGAACGGGATCAGCTTGATCGACTGGTGCGGGACGATCGACACCGCCTGCGCGCGGCGGTCTCCGGCGACGATGTCTGCTTCCCACCGATGCGCGTACACGGTCGCGCCGCTGGCCCGCTTCAGGGTCGCGAGCCCGCCGAGGTGCGAGCGATGGCCGTGCGTGATCACGATCCGCTTGAGGTCGCCGGGCGAGCGTCCCAGGTGCCGCAGCGCCTCGAGCACGAGGCGCGCGTCGCCCTCGAAGAGCGTGTCGACGAGCAGAAGCTCATCCCCGGTCTCGAGCAGGAACGCATGGACGTGCCCGCCCTTGCCGTGCCCGAGGCTGTAGACGCCGGGCGCAAGTTCCTTCATGCGGTGACGGTCGCGGGCGGGCTCGGCGCCGCGGCGCGGACCGAGACGCGGTTCCAGGGCGCGAACGGGTTCGCGACGCCCTCGAGCGACGGCGCGAGCGCAGGACAGTGGCGCAGGAGCACGGTGCGCATGCTGTTCGACTCGACCCAGTCGATCCCGGCCTTCGTGTAGATCTCGGGCCGGTAGTCGTCGGTGAAGAAGCGGTCCGCCTCGAGCCGGCGCGACGCCATCAGGATGAAGACGCGGAACGCGGTGTCGCTGAACCCGAACCCTTGCGGCTTCGGCTCCGCGAAGAGGCCGATCATCAGATCGACCCGCTCGACGTCGCCGTAGACCCGTTGCAACTCTGCGGCGAGGGCCGTGTCGCCGCCGGTCAGCTCCTCGAAGGTCTCGGGCGCCTTCAGATGGAAGAGGCGCCGGAACTCGCAGTAGCGCGGCACGCCTCGCTCGCGCGTCCGCACGATGTCGATGGTGGCCAGGTCGAGCAGCTCGCCGTCTGGGCGGTTGAAGTGCTGCAGGCTCCGCGGATAGTTGTGCAGGCTGATCGCCCCCGGGTTTGCGACGCCGAAGGAGTAGAACGCGTCTGCGAGCGGGATCCGCTCCATGCACTCGCGGACGTGGAGCGCGTTCAGCTCGTCGAAGGTGCGCTGCTCCAACACCCGGTCGTCGGACAGGGAGTAGAACGTGTAGTCGTCGGGGATCAGCGGGTGCATCCGGTAGACCCCGACGAATTCCTCGGTCAACGAGTAAGGGACCCCACAGAGCTCCCGCTTCGAGCCCGGGATGCCGTGGAGGATCTCGAGGCTCGTGCGGCGGCCGAAGGTCTTGTCGAAGCCCTCCCCGAGGAGGCCGAACCAGTTCGCGCGCAGCGCTCTGACGGTCGTCGGATGGGCGATGATCGCGGGCGTCCAGTCGACGGTGTGGATCTTGGCCATCAGGGCGGCATTGACGAGGCGCGCCTTCTCGTAAAGCGTCTGATCGTCGAGCTCCGGATACTCGGCGTGCAGCCGCTGGCAGATCGCGTTGTGCTCGAGCATGAAGAGCGCGTGCAGGAGGCCTAGCCCGATCCAGAAGTTGCCGGCGACGCCGCGGAGGTCGACGTGCGCCTCGACGTCCTCCGGCAGCAGACCCTCGGGCGAGACGCGCAGCTGACCCGCTTCGCCGGAGCGGATCGCCTTCGCGAAGACGGGGTCGCTGCCGTAGATCTGCGAGCCGTCCCACCAGTGCGTGTCGGCGGTCACGAACGTGGGCGGTTCGTTCGGATCGGCGCTTGGGTCCTTGCGCGTGCGCTGGATCTCCATCGGATGCTGCGGCCACGGATCGTCGGCCGCCAGCTCGATCCGCCACGGGTTCTCGGTCTGGTTCTGGCCGTGGCTGAACCAGTCGTGCACCTCGAACTGGATCCACGCACCGGCGAGCAGGTTGAGGGTCGTCGCCGGGATGAACTCCTTGCGGGTCAGCAGCTCGAGGCTGACCCGGCGCGGGTCGGGCTCGAGGAGGCGGTCGTCCGGGTCCGGAAAGGCATGGTCGAGCGGAACGTTGCGGCCGAAGCGGCTGCCGAGTGCGCCCATCAACGGCTCGTCGAGATCGTTGTACGCCCCGTCGATCGTCCGCGCGGTCAGGTGGTCGACGTGCCATTCGTCGCCCGAGGGAGGCACATCGAGTGCCCCGCGGCCGGAGTCGTAGAGGTTTTTCGCCCGCAGCCGGAAGCGGAGTCCGAGCAGGACGAGCATGCCAAGCGGCCACGGCAGCTTCGACCACCCGACGCGGCGATCGACCCACTCGGTCAACGAGCTGTACCACTGCTTGAACATCCCGCCTCCTCTGCGCGCGGCGACTCGATCGACCCGTTCTGCCGCACGGGCGGGACGTCCTTGCGCCGTATCGTGACGCGGCCCGCGAGCGCCGTCAAGCTCGGGCCTTGACCTCGGAGGGCCAGGGTTCTACGGTCAACGAGGTTCGGCCTGCGGCGGCTCCGGTAAACGGTCGAGATCGTGAGGTGCGTCACCGCAGTGAGCTTGGACGATGCCTATCGGAAGCTCTCGGGGACGCACGGTCGGCTGTTCGCGGACCCGCAACCCGCGCCGGACGCAGTCTCGTTCCAGGTCGACAACACGAGCGCGGCGTACTACGACAGCGCCTACTACAAGTTGCACCGCGAGGACTTGCAGCCGGTCCCGGAACCGCTCGTGCCGGAGCCGCGCATCGACCTCGCCGACGTGCTCGAGCCGAGGTTCGTGGACGCGATCACGGCGGCGAACCGGATCAGCTTCCACGCGGTCGGCGACACCGGCGCCGCCAAGGTGAACTCCTTCCAGACCGCGAGGCAGGCGCTGGAGAACGAGGCGAGCGTCGCCGACGCGATGGCCCTGGACGTGCAGGAAGGCGGTGCGACCGGACCTGCGTTCTTCTTCCACCTCGGTGACGTCGTCTACAACTTCGGCGAGGGTCAGTACTACTACGACCAGTTCTACGAGCCCTTCCGCGCCTACGACCGGCCGATCTTCGCGATTCCCGGCAACCACGACGGCATGGTCTTCGGCGACCAGCCGGACCTACCGCGCGTGCCTACGCTGACCGCCTTCCTGCGCAACTTCTGTGCCGAGAAGCCGGGGCCGTCCCCCGATGCAGGGCCGATGGTCCGCTCGACGATGAACCAGCCCGGCGTCTACTTCACCCTCGACGCCCCCTTCGTCTCGATCGTCGGCCTGTACACCAACGTCCTCGAGAGCCCCGGCGTCATCTCCAGCCAGAAGGGCCGGTACCCGACTCTCGCCGGCGACGAGCAGTTGCACTTCCTCGAAGCCGAGCTCGCCCGGCTCGCCCCGGCTCGCAAGGCCGGCGAGCGCGCCGTCATCGTCGCCTGCCACCACCCGCCCGCGTCGACCGACTCGGCGCACGGCGGCAGCAGCGGCCTCGCTCGGGACATCGACACGGCCTCCCGCGCTGCCGGCTTCTGGCCGGACGCGGTCCTGTCAGGCCACGCCCACCTCTACCAGCGCTTCACGAGACGCGTCGACGGACGCGAGATCCCGTACATCGTCGCAGGCTCCGGAGGCTTCTCCGCGACTCGCCCGATAGGGGGACTCCCGCAGACCCCGGTCACCGTCGGCGAGTACACGCTCGACAAGCCGCCGATCGTCGAGTTCGGCTACCTCACCGTCACCGTCGACATGACCGGCCGCGATCACCACCTAACCATCGAGTTCCACGACCGCACCAACACCCACATCCACGACACCACGCACCTCAACCTCAGAAGCGGCAAGATCCTCCGCCGCTGAGTCGCTCAACAGAGCACCGCGACGACAAACGGGAACGACGTGGAGCTCTGGAACTGGACGGGCACGCTTGTCGCGCCGGTTGGAACCGCTCCGGCCGCCGGCGGCGGCGGCGAACTTTCGCTGGTCGGGTCGGCCTGCGGGATCGCGAGCCAGGAACAGGACGAGATGTCCTTGTGGAACGTGAGCGTGTACGTCCCCGATTTCGGATCGAAGCTGTCGGTTGGTGTGTCCGCCGGAGACGAGCTCGTCACCGTTCCGGTGGGGTCCACGACCGCCCAGAGGCGGATCGCGTTCAGACCTGGCTTGCCCGGGGTGCCATCGGTGCCGCGATTGCCGCGGTCGCCCTTCGCTCCCTTTGCTCCTCGCTCGCCCCTCTCGCCGCGGGCTCCTTTCGCGGCAGCGGTGCCGGGGAGTCCTGCGGGGCCGCGGGGGCCCCTGCTGGGCCGGGCGTACCCGGCCGCCACGCTGCCGCCGATCGCGATGACGGCGACGGTGGCCGCGAGCACGCGAACAGCGGTCGGCGTGGCTGCGAACGCCTCCCGCAGGGCGCCGAAGCCTCTTGGCCGGACGAGATCGAGGTTCCGCCTGGTGATCGCCGCCGCGGCGCTCTCCCCCAGCGAGGCGTGCAGGCTCGCCGCGCGCTCGAGGTAGTCCCTGGCCGCCGCTCGGTTCCCGAGCAGCGCGGCGCGGTTGCCGAGGCGGTCGAGCGCCCAGGCCTGCGCACGCGTGTCGCCGAGCTGGTCGGCAGCGTGGAGCCCGTGCTGGAGTGCGTGGCCCCATGCGTCGAAGCGGCGCGCGAGCGCCAGGCCGGTCTCGGCGATCTTGACGAGCTCCAGCGCCTCCTGCCAGCGTTGGTTCGCGTTCGCCCAGTTGAGCAGGCTGAAGACCGCGCCGAGGTCGTCGAGCGCTTCCTCGGGGGACAGGCTTCCGGTGGCGAGGCCCGTGAAGAGGCGGACAGCCTTCTCCGCGTAGCCGGTCAGATCCGAGATCTGCTGCAGCTTCTCGTTCACCTGGGCCAGTCCCGCAACGCGGTCTGGCTTTTCGTCGCGCCGCAGCAAGCCGCGCCGTTCGAGCGATTCCAGCACCGGGTCGATCGGGTCGACCTCGGCCAACTCCGCGAGCCGCCCCGCGCTCAGCGATGCTCCGTCGAACGTGGCAAGCGCGGCCAGTACGCGCTTCTCGGACTCGGAGAGCGAGGCGACCAGAAGCTCCGCCAGGCGCTCGTGGGGTTCGCTGCCGAGCTCGGCGGCGAGCTCGGAGAGGGACGCTCCCTCCCGGACGAGCCCGGCGGTCTGAACGAGGGCGAGCGGGTGCCCCGCGAAGGCGTTGCAGATCTCGACGGCCGCGTCGCGCTCAGCGCCGGTGTACGCGCGGCCGAGGCGCAGCTCCAGGAGCCGCAGGCCGACCTCTGCGGGCAGTCCGGTCAGCTCGAGGAGCCCATCGGAGGCGCTGGCAGGCTCGCTCGACGCGACGACGACCGTGCAGAGCGGGAAGTGAGTGCCCAGCTCGCCGAGCTCCTGCCGCGTCAGGCGCGGCTCGTCGAGCAGCACCAAGGCCCGCTGGCTCTCGAGCAGCTTCCAGAGCTCGGGATCGTCCGGCCGCCACGTGGTGTCGCCTGCGACGAGCGCTGTGGCGAGCGCCTCGGTCAGGTCGGCAGGCCCTCGCAGAGAATCGCGACCGAGGTAGACGACGCCGTCGGGATAAAGCTCGGGCTGCGGGTGGCCGGCGAGGAAACGGAGCAGAGACGTCTTGCCGAAGCCCGACCGCGCGTTCAGCTCCAGCGTGCGCGGGGGCGGTGCCCGGAGAAGCTCGAGCTCGCCCTCGCGGTCGAGCAGCTCAGTAAAGGGAAGCGGGAGGCGTGCAGCAGGGGCCGTTCTAGGCTCCGGCGGAGACGGATCGTGCACCTGCCGGAGTCGACCGCCCATGTCCCCCGCCTCGTAGACGAGGTTGCCGACGGCGATGCTTTTGGTGGTCTCGGGCACGAGGACCTCGCGATCTCGGGTTGACCCCCGGCGCCGCAGTCCACGTTTCGAGGCAAAGCTCCTCCTTTTCGGGCGCGTTGTCAACCCACTTGACAGATCACCGCGAGGGTGGGACGGTTGGCACACCTCCGGCCCGGGATGACGGTTCGGCAGCAACGTCCCTGCGGCCCTTCGGCCGGTCGGCGCTAGTGGATGGACCGAAGGAGGGCTTTTCGATGCAGAACGGCCGATTGACCCCCAAGCAGCTCGCGCCGATTTACCACCCCAAGCTCAAGCTGTCCCTCGCGGCCGGAGACGCTGTCGCCTCGTGGAACACGATGCGGATGTACCTGCTGCAGCGCTACGGCTCGCGCGGAGACATCTACCCCGAAGGGCCGCTCGGCGCTTACCGCAACTACGCCGGCCAGGTCCGCTGCCGGGAGCTGTACGGCAACAACGCGGCCATTCCCGGCACCAGCAACCACGGCCTGGGCCACGCCGTCGATTGCGCCGACCACAACATGACCGGCCTGGTCGATCTACATGGCGGCCTCTTCGGGTGGCATCACTGGGACGCGAAATGGGAGTGGTGGCACCGGGAGTACGACGGCGGCTTCAAGCGGCCCGATCCCGGCACCGACGTGAAGAACCCCGTTCTGCGGAAGGGCTCGGGCGGTGTCGGCCAGGCGCCGAACGTCGAGCGTCTCCAGCAGCGGCTGACCGCGCTCGGCGCCTCGGGGCTGACCGTGGACGGCGACTTCGGCCAGGACACCGACAAGGCCGTGCGCGCCTTCCAGCGATCCCAGCGCCTCCGCGCCGACGGCGTGGTCGGGGCGACGACGTGGCTCGCGCTGAGCAAGGCGAAGCCCGGGCCGAAGCCGAAGCCGACACCGACTCCGACCCCCAAGCCGCAACCGGTGGCGACCACGCTGCGCGGCTTCGACGTCTCCGACGTCCGGGGTGATGTCGACTTCGACAAGGCGCGCGCCTCCGGGATCGGCTTCGCGGTCGTCCGCGTCGCTGACGGCAACATCCGTGACACGCGCTACGGGCCCGGCCGGGTCCAGGCTCTCCGGCAGAGCGGTCTTGCCTGGTTCCCGTACTACTTCGGCCGGGTGGCATCGGCGGACAACAACCAGCGCAACGGCGCCGCCGAGGCGGCGATGGCGATCCAGTTCGCGCGCCAGGGCGGCTGGGGCCGGAAGAGCGACCTGCCGCTCGCGTACGACTTCGAGACCGCCAACGGCCAGCCGCCGGCGAAGTGCGCCAAGCATCTGCTCCAGTTCATCGACGCCTATCGCAAGGCGCGCGGCAACTTCCCGATCCTGTACACGGGCCCCGGCTTCTGGACGGCGATCCTGCCGAGCCTCACGGCAGCGCAGCGGTACCGCGTCAAGCGCTGCCCGCTGTGGATCGCGCACTGGGAGGTGCCGCAGCCCGGGTCGCTCGCCCCGTGGGGCAAGGCGTGGATGCTCTGGCAGTACTCGGACCACGGCACGGTGGCCGGGGTGCCGGGCAAGGGCGACACCGACTACTTCCGGGGCAGCGCGAGCGACTTCTCGCGCCTGATCGTCAGCTGAGCGGGCGGACTACTCGACCTGCTCGATCACCCAGAAGTCGCGGGCGAGGCTGGGGCTCGTGATGTAACTCGCGGGCATCCAGAAGTAGCCGTGGTCGGCCCAGTCCGGGCCCCACGAGTTGCGGCACTCGAAGTAGAGCTGCCCCTTGATCTGCTTGTAGCCGATCGCGACGACAGCATGGCCGCCGAGCACCTGCTCGCTCGGCTCGGGCATCGGCACGATCCCGTTCGAGCCGACGTCGCTCTCGAACGACTCGTAAACCGTGAACCCGAACGAGATCGGATAGCCGGAGGCGAGCACGGTCTGGATCCCCATCTCCGTGTGTGGCACCCGCGCGTACCGGACCGCCTCGTGGTCGAGCGCGTCCTTGTACGCCTTCGCGGGCGGCTTCTTCGCGAACTTCGTGATCACGTACGGCCAGTCGGTTTCCGGCGGCGCCCCGAGCTGGGCGACCGACTTGATCCCGTCCCGGATCTCCGCGCCGGAGTCCTGGCTGATGGTTCCCTCCATCGCCCGCTCGTTGTAGTAGATGAAGAGGCGCGACGGCGTGGTGGCACCGTTCTCGGTCTGCTTCATCTCGTTGAACTCGAGAATCGCCCCGATGCTGTTCGCCGTGCACGAACCGAGCTGCCCCTGGTCGTACACGGGGGGCATCGCCTTGCGCAGGCTGACCGATCGCGGCAGGCTCTTCGCCGGCTCGACCGCCAGGAGGTAGTCACGCATGTCGGGGCTGTCCGCCCTCCAGCCGTACCGCTTCTGCGTCCGTACGGCGAGGCCCTCAGGTGCTGTGCTCACGACCTACTCCCTTCTCCGGAGCCGTCGCTCCGGCTTGCTGTTGGGCGCCGGCGGGAGGGCCGCTTCCCGTGGCGGTGTCGCTCTTGGCGACGGGGACGATGGTGGTCAGCGCGTCCTGAGCCCAGCGCTCGCTGAAGCCGGCGAGGAAGGCGAGAACGAGCAGGGCCAGGTGGCGATGGTCCGTGCTCTCGCCCTTGGCGACGGGCAGCTGCAGCAGGCCGCTGCTGAAGGCGAACGTGATCGCCATCGCGAACACTCCTCCGATCAGCGGGCGCAGACCGCCAAGGAAGAACGTGTACGGGCCACCGACGTCGTACTCGAGCTCGAACTGACCGCTGTTGATTCGCTGGATCACGCTGACGACGGCGCCAAGGGCGCCGGCGACCAGCGCGGCGACGGGCGACGCCCAGCTGACGGAAAGCCAGACGGCCGCGATGCCGCCGAGGGCGATGGTGACCGTCGCGATGCCTGCGAAGTAGATGAGCTGCGCCTGCCCGTTCGCGGCGTTGCAGTAGTAGGCCTCGACCTTGCTGATCGCGGCGTGCTCGTGCTCGAGCGCCTCCGCCGTCTTCGACTTGTCGCCGCTGTGGGCGCGCGCGTCGACGAGGCTGAGGAGGTTGGCGGCGCAGGACGCGACGAGCTCGAGGCAGATGTGCTGGCGGACTCCGGTCAGCACGGCTCGCGCCCGCACCGCCAGCGCGTCGCAGCGATGGAGCTCGGCCGCAACCTCGGGCTCGTGCTTGGTGGCCCAGTCGCTCTCGCGGTGGAAGCCGTAGACGGCGCTGATCAGGCCGCCGAGCCGCTTCCCCTTCTTCTCCGTCAGCGCGACCGCGCTCTCCACCTGCGAGCACCAGTAGGCGCGAACGAGCCGACCGTGCCTGGCCTCGAAGGCGGCGAGGGTCGAGTCGTAGGCGGCCTCGGCCGCCGCGCTGAGTGTGCCGGCCTCGCGCGCCTTCCACCAGTCGTAGTGCGCGTAGACCAGCTCGGTGAAGGTCGGCGGGTGTGCCTTTCTACCCCTGGATTGCGCCTGCACCTGCCGCACGGGTGAGACGTCGCTCAACGGCTGGGTCAGCTCGGTCACCCGGCCTCCTCCGTGACGGCGTTCTCTCCTGCCCTGACCTTAGGCGCTCATCGGCGCGGTGACAAGGGATTAGGCGCCGATCTACCGCGGTTAGGGCTCCTTCGTGGGCTCTCGAGCGACGTCTGCGTCCAATGCGGTTAGAGCCGGGCCTGCGGGAGCCTCGTCCGGTCGGGGCGGATGGCCTGCTGTGTCCTGCTGAAATGCCCACTCGGCCGACCTCCGGTCCGCCGATGCACGGTCCTCCTTGGCAGGCGTCGGAGGCGAAGCCTTCCCCGACCCATCGCCGGACTCGGCCGGTCGGGAGAAGGTCTTGTCGCTGATCCAGGTCGCCTGCGACTCGAGATCCTCGGTATCGAAGGTCATGCCGGTCAGGCGGCCGTCCGCCTGGAACGTCCCGCTGTACTGGCCGCGAGTGCCGTTGTTCCAGTCGATGACGAACGAAAAATCCGTGTCCGTCACGGTGCCGTGCGCTTCCATCGAGGAAACGGTGTCATCGAGGAACCCACCCCGCGGTCCGGCGTAGCCCGTGGGGGAATAGGAGGCGGATCCCGAGATCTGACCGCCGTCCTGGGTGATCTGTACCGCCACGACGTAGTGGGTGCCCTGGTCGATGTTCCAGCTTCCCGAAACGTCCGGAATGGTCATGACGCAGCCTCCTTGACCCCAGGTTCGGCGACTCTACTCCCCTCCGAGCCCTGCCTGTCAACGTCGTGGTCACGCTGCCTCGTTGACATCCGATGCACCGAGGAGGAGACTGCGCGACGGCGACGTGAGGCTGAATTGAGCCGTTGCCTGCGGCCGGACGGCTCCGACGGGAGAGGGCAATGGCCGCAGTAAATGACTCGACAAAGAGCACCCACGGCGGTGGCAAGGCTGAGGCGTTAAAGACGATCGGCGGCCTCGTTGCAGTGGGTGTCGGCTTGTTAGCGCTGATCTTGATCGCCATCTTCGGAATGGCTTGGGTGAAGTCCGACAACTCCAGCGTCGTCTCGATCGCTGCGGGGGCGTTCGGAGTAATCGGGACGATTGTCGGCGCGTATTTCGGTGTGAAGGTGTCGTCCGATGGGACGCAGAAAGCCATCGACGCACTGAAGGATTCCGAGACGAAGGCGTCCACGTTCGCCGCGCACCTGGATCCCGACAAGGCCTCGCAGGCGATTAGCGATTACCAAAAGCTGCGTGCCGGTGGCCAGTCATGACTCCCTCGCCGACCCCGAGCCGCGATCTCTACCAGGAACTCCGGCTCGCGCTCGTCTTCAACGGCGGCGTCAGCCTCGCCGTCTGGATGGGAGGCGCAGCGAAAGAGATCGACCGCTTTCGGCGCGCGTTCTCAACCCTTCCACCGGACGCAACCGCCGTCTACCGGGAGCTGCTGGACGCGCTGCGGACGGTGGTCGTGACCGACGTGATTGCGGGCGCCAGCGCGGGCGGGATCAACGGCGCGTTCCTCGGCTACGTGATCGCGAACCAGAAATCGCTCGAATGTGCAGGCACAAACGCGGTCCGGGACCTCTGGCAGAACCTCGGATCGATGAAGAACCTCCTCAGCAGCGAGGGACACCCTCAGTCGGTGCTGCAGACCGACAACGTGCTGTTCGCCGGCTGTGCAGAGGTCTTCGACCAGTTCACGAAGGCGACAGTCGACCTGTCGGATGACGCGTCCCGCTGGGTGCGACTTGCCATCACCGGGACCGATACACGCGGCTATCAGGTCGCCGCGCCGATCACCGACGCCACCGACACCGAGGTCTCCGGCGTCGACCATCGACTGCTGTTCCGCTTTCGCAAGATCGTCGAGCCCAGCCAGGTGCTGCTCGGGCCGGACCTCCTCGACGCCATCCGCGCAGCCTTGCCGGATGCGGAAAGCACCGGTTGGCCGTTCCCCAGGCAGCCATCGGCGCGGAACCTCGACTCCACCCAGGCGCCCGATGCTCCGGCCCTGCTGACGCGGGCCGCGCGAACCACTTCGTCATTCCCGATCGCGTTCTACCCGAGCGAGTTGCCGCTGAACTACACGGCCGCGCAAACGGTCAAGGAGGGTCCCGGCGCCGAGCTGACCGCAACGCCGGCGCTGGGGGACGTGCTCGAGGCACCCAACGCGACGACGAAGCTGCTGCCACAGGACGCGCCCAAGGACCCGCAGCTGGCCCGCTACGCAATCGACGGCGGCCTCTGGGACAACTCCCCCTTCGAAGCCGTGATGCACGCGGTCGAGAAGACGCCGAGCGGCCGGGATGTGCGCCGCGTCCTCACCTACCTCGTCGGCACCAGCGAACCCGCGCCGGAAAAACCAGAGGCCGAGAGCCAGCCGGGCATCCTGAAGGCCCTGGTCAAAGCGCTCGCCACGCCGTCAGACCTCGGGTTCGCCAACGACTTGGCGCGGATCTCCGCTGACTTGGAGCAGCAACACGGCCACCGCAATGCCGTGCTCGGCTTGCTCACCTCGGACGCCGACCTCTACGTCCTTGCCGGCCAGCTGTTCCCCGCCTATAAGACGAAGCTCGGCTGCCACGACACGGATACAGCGGGCAGGCCGGCGATTTGCGGTCTTGCCTCGCTACCCGGCGCGAACGCCGAGCTCGACGCCTGGCTCGCGACTCCGGAGACGTGGGCGTGGGGCGCCGACCCTGTTCACGAAACCGTCCAGCGCGCCCGCCGGCTGCTCCGCGGGCTGCTTCGCGCGGCCGGCGCGGCCGAGTTGGCCACGGACGACGCAAAGGCACTGATCGAGGCTCGAGAGCATCTCTCCCAGCTCGCCTGGGTGATCGACGAAATCACCGGTCATGCGAACATCGATACGAACAGCACGGCCGTCCGCCGGGTCTTTGGCGAAGCGATGGCGGACTTCGCCGAGGTCGTCACCGGCGTCCAGGGAATCACCGCCAAGCTGCTGGCCAACGCCTCCTCGCTCGACGACAAGGTCGTCGCCGCGCTGCGTGCCACACAGACCGTGACCGAGGGGAAAGCCGCCGCCGTGGTCAAGCGCGCGCTCACCCTGCACATCGTGCTCGACTCGCTGTCGGCGGACGCGTCGCGCGACATCGACTACGCGTTCACGGCGATCCGGCCCAGCACCCACTGGCCCGACCAAACCGCCGGTCAGCCTGGTCGACCGCCGCTAGCAGGCGCCACCTTCAACCACTTCGGCGGCTTCCTTCGCGAGTCATGGCGGCTGCACGACTGGATGTGGGGCCGCATCGACGGAAGCCAGGGCCTCGTAGACAACCTGATCAC
>DATFSG010000356.1:0-8968 GCA_035262765.1 Gaiellaceae bacterium
GCTCTAGTCCGCGAACCGCGGAGGCCGGCTCTCCCAGGCGCTTCCGCCGCACATCGGGCACGGCGGCAACGCACGCTGCACGACCGCTCCGTAGCCGCAGTCGCTGCAGCGGTACTCGCCCGTGGCACTGGTTCCCGTGACAGCGAAATCGCCATCGTCGGCTCGAGCCTCTAGGTCCTGCACTGCCAGTTCATCCTCGGAGACGGCGCGACCCCGTGCGCGCCGGTTCACTTTTGTGCCCATACTGCGCCTATGGAAACGCCGGAGTCAGCCCGCCCGGTCCGGACGGGGCCTGAGCGCCGGCCGCGGCCGGAGCGCGCGACGCCGGTCGCCGGCAGTTGGGGCGTGCGGCTTGCGTGGGTCTCGGGTCTCGTGCTCACGGTCTCGGCGTTCACGGACTGGTACGTGGGGACGCTGCCGAACGGATTGACCCTGGCCGTCACCGGCTGGCACACGGGGACGCTGGGCAAGCTCGTCTTCTTCGTCGGGCTCGCCACGCTGGTTCTCGAAGGGTTGCGTGCGGCCGGGATCCTGCTGCCCGCTGCCGTGCCGGACCGGCTCCTCCTGATCGTGCTCGGGGCGCTCGCCGTGATCTTCGTCATGGTCCGGCTGATCTCGGTACCCGACACGTACTTCCTCCAGACCGCCCGCGGAATCGGGCTCTACATCAGCCTGCTCGGTGCACTCGGGCTGCTCGGCGCGGGCCTGCTCCGCACCGCCGAAGACCTGCCCTAAGCTCGTCTCGAAGCTCGGATGACGACGGCGCCGGATCCGGGGGGCGCGTCCGGCGCCCTCAGCAGCCTGCGGGCGAACCGCAACTTCCGGCTGCTCTGGATCGGACAGATCCTTTCCGACCTCGGCACGCAGATCGGGACCATCGCCTATCCGCTGCTCGTGCTGGCGCTCACCCACTCGGCGCTGATCGCGGGCGTCGTGGCAACCGCCGCCGAGGCAGCCGCGTTCGCGGTGAGGCTTCCGGCTGGTGCCCTGGCCGACCGGCTCGACCGAAGGCGGGCGATGATGCTCGTCGACGGCGCTCGGACGATCGCGCTGGCGGTGCTCGCCGTACTCGTCGCGACCGGAGCGGTGAGCTGGCCGGTCGTCCTGGTGGTCGCGGTCATCGACCGCGTCGGCGACACGCTCTTCACTCCATCGTCGATTGCGGCGTTGCCGCTGATTGTCCCCGACGAGCACCTCGAGGCCGGTTGGGCCGTCAGCGAGGGTCGCCAGTACGCCGCCAATCTCGTCGGGCCGCCGCTCGGGGGACTCCTGTACGGCCTGGGGCGCGCCGTTCCCTTCCTCGCCGACGCCGTCTCCTACGGGATCTCCGTCCTGACCTCGCGGGCAATCACGGGCGACTTCGCCACGAAGCAGGAGCACACCGAGCGCCGCGGGCTCTGGGCCGAGTCGCTCCAGGGCCTGAAGCTGCTCTGGCACGACGCGTTCCTCCGCGCCGTCCTGATCCAGGCGCCCCTGATCAACTTCGCCTTCAGCGGCGCGATCTTCACGCTGATCCTCGGGCTGCGGCGAAACGGTGTCTCCGCGGTCGTGATCGGTACCGCCGAGGCGGTGGTCATGGTCGGCGGCATCGTCGGCGCCATCCTCGCTCCCCGGATCCGGGCCAGGTTGACCGTTCGCCAGGCGCTCCTGCTGCTGACCGGGAGCGGAACGATTCTGTTCCTCGCAGCGGCCGTGGTCATGCCGTCGCCGGCCGTGGCGATCCCGCTGGCCCTGCCGCTCGTCCTTTCGCCGGCCACGAATGCCGCGCTGTTCGGGACGGTGCTCCGCCGTGCGCCGGCATCGATGCACGGCCGGGTCAACGCCGGGCTCTTCCAGGTCGCCACAGCGCTCGCGGCGGTGGCGCCCTTGATCGGCGGGCTCGTCGTCAATGAGGCATCGGCCGGTTGGGCGATGGTGCTCTTCGCCGCTGCACTCGCCCTCTCCGTCCTGGTGGCGCTCGTCTTCCCCCTCCCGCTGGAGGAGACGGACCCGAACCGAGGTTAGACCGGAACGATCGCCTTGGCCTGCTCGACGAGGTCGAGGAGGTCGAAGCCCTTGCCGACGAAGCCGGTGGCACCGCTCGAGGCCGCCTGCCGCCTCGCCGCGTCGTCCACCTGGCCGCTGAACATGAGGACGGGAATCGCGCCGGCGCCGTGGCGCTCCTGAATCCGGCGCAGCATCTCCCAGCCGTCGACGTGGGGCATCATCACGTCGAGGAGGATGAGCTCGGGCTTGCGGGTCTCGATCGAAGCGAGGCCCTCATCGGCGCTCGCCGCCTCCTGCACGTCGTAGCCCTCCCGCTCGAGCTCGATCCGGACGAGCTCGCGCATCCGTTCGTCGTCGTCGACGAGCAGGACGCTCGGGCCGGCCTGCTGGCGCCCGGGACCGGAGCGGGCGAGGAACGACTCGAGGTCGCCACGGCGAAACCGCCGATGGCCGCCGGGCGTGTAGAAGGCCGGGACGCGGCCCTGGTCCGACCACTTGCGAATCGTGCTTTGAGCGACTCCGAGGAAGCGCGCGGCCTGGCCGAGGGTCAGCCACTCGGGCTCGCTACGTGTGGTGTCCTCTCTGTAGGCCATCGGAGTGAATTTGACCAAAACTCACACTTATTACACCTGGATGTTGCTCTAGTCGCACATCCTCATGGTTTGTAATCGATAGCGCCACGCTGAAACGCGTTGAACGCGGTCGCGAGAACAACAGGCAGATCGCGAGGCCAAGTCGGGTATTGAGCCCGTTCCTCGAGCAGCTCGCGGGCCCAGCGGTCGGCGTCGTCGTACTGGGCGACCAGCTCGGCGAGCGAGTAGGTCTGCCCGATTCGCTTGCGCAGCTCGTCGAGCACGAGCTCGAGGAGCCCGACCAGCTGCCGGTACCGGTGCCCCTCGACGCGGGCGGCCTCGAAGCGGCGCCTCCCCTCCTCCCACTCCTGGCGCGCGAGCTCGGTCCGGCTCACTCGCTGCAGCACCTCGTCGGCCAGCGCGGCTCGACCTCGCTCAGGATGCGCTCGCCGAGCTCGTAGCCCGGTCGGGCGAGCGCGAAGGCGACGTGCGCGTGGAGGCACTTGAGGCTGCCGCCCCTCCGGGAGCCCCCGATGCCGTAGTCGAGCGACGCGCCGCCGTCGCTCCCGATCTCGTCGCCGGCGAGCTCCCGCCGCACGCATCGCTGCTCCTCGTCGCCGGCCGCGAGGCTCGCGGCGAGAGCGGGCTCGGCGCGCGTCGCCGCGCTCCAGCGCTCGACCCCGCCGGCTGCTTCGAGCCGAGAGACGGCCGCCACGAGATGCCGGCACGTGAGGTAGTAGGTCGTCGGAAAGGGCTCGCCGTCCGCCCCGTACGGGCTCTGCTCGGTCACAGCCGGAGCTCCGAACGGGCAGCGCACCGCGACGCGGCGCAACGTTCGGGGCTGTCGCCCCAGCTGGCGTGCTACGACGGCTCGGTCGGCGTCAGTGACCATGGCGGGCAGCATGACTTCCTGCATGCTGCCTGCGCCGCCACTGCGGGATGTCCTTGACGATGAAGAGGTGCTCGCCCGGGCGGACGTACCCGAGCGTCCGCGCCGCGGCCAGGAGAGCGGGGAGCGACGATGCATGCTTGAGCCGCTGCTCGAGCACTGCCTGCTCCTTCCGGAGCTTGTGCACCGCCTCGAGCTGGACAGCGCGCTGCGAACGCGCGTCGATGTAGTCGTGCAGCGGGCGGTAGTAGAGCAGCCCGACGAGCACGAGCGCGCCCATCGCGAACCACCTACGCGCGACCGGTCCACCAAGGCGCCGGCGACGCTTCTTCCTCGGGGCCATCCAGCCGGAGTTCTCCGGCTACGGCCGCGGTCCTGCGGCTATTGAGCTGTGTCTACTGAACGACGTCGACCTTGATGACGTTCGTCGAGCCGGGGATGTTGACCGCCGTCCCGGCCGTGGTCACCACGGTGTCGCCGGTCTCGACGATGCCTGCGTCGCGCGCCGCCTCGACGGCGAGACGCCAGAGCTCCTCGACGTCGGACGTCTCGGAGATCCGGAGCGGCGTCACGCCCCATTCGAGCGCGAGCTGGCGCATCGCCCAGTCGACGTGCGTCAGGGCGACGATCGGCCGCCGGGGCCGTAGCCTCGCGACCGCGTTTGCCGTGCGGCCGGTGAAGGTCGGGACGAGGATCGCTTTCGACTGCAGCGCCTCCGCGATGTCGCAGGCGGCGTTCGACATCGCCTGCCCGATCGTCGGGTTCTCGTGCGCCTCGGGCAGCTCGTGCCGGTAGTCGAGGCTCGGTTCGACCGCCAGCGCGATTCGATCCATGTAGGAGACGGCCTCGACGGGGTACTCGCCGACGGCCGTTTCTCCGGAGAGCATCACGGCGGAGGTGCCGTCGAGAATCGCGTTCGCGACATCGCTCGCCTCGGCCCGCGTCGGCTCGGGCGAGTGCACCATCGTCTCGAGCATCTGGGTCGCCGTGATCACAGGCTTCCCACGCTCGAGTGCCTTGTGAATGATCCGCTTCTGGATGAGCGGCACGAGCGCCGGCCCGATCTCCACGCCGAGGTCTCCGCGCGCGACCATCACGGCGTCGGTCTCGGCCAGGATGTCGTCGAGGACGTCGACCGCCTCGGACTTCTCGATCTTCGCGATCACGTGCGCGTGCGAGCCCGCCTGCGTCAGCAGCGCGCGCAGGTCGCGGACGTCCGCCGGCGAGCGGACGAAGGAGAGCGCGACGAAGTCCACGCCGGTCTCGAGGGCCCAGTCCAGGTCGGCGACGTCCTTGCGCGTCAGCGACGGGATCGGCACCGGTACGCCCGGCAGGTTCACGCCCTTGTGCGAGCTGACCAGCCCGCCGACGACCACCGCGCAGGTGGCACGGCCGGCCTCGACGTCGTCGACGCGCAGCCGCACGAGCCCGTCGTCGATCAGCACCTCGTGGCCGGGCTCGAGCACGTCCCCGATCACCGCCGGCGCGATCGGCAGCTCGCCGTCGCTCGCCGCCTCTTCGGCGCAGACTCTGATCTCGTCGCCGGTGTGGAGGACGACCGGCTCGGCCAGCTCGCCAATGCGTAGCTTCGGACCTTGCAGGTCGGCGATCAGCGCGACCGGGCGGCCGACTTCGGCCGCGATCTCTCGCACGAGCCACGCCCGTTGGGAATGTCCCTCATGGTTGCCGTGCGAGAGGTTGAAGCGGACGGCGTCGACGCCCGCCTCGATCAGCGCGCGCAGGCGCTCGCGCGACTCGGAGGCCGGCCCGAGCGTCGCCACGATCTTCGTCCGGCGGTCGATCGCCATACGCTCAGCGTAGCGAGGTGGTCGAGCGGAATAGAGTGTCCGGCAGGTTGAGAATTCGAGTCGGAGTGGTGCTGCTTGGCGCCGCGATCGTGGCCGTGGGCTCGACATTCGTCCTGACCTCGTCCGCGGCGAGGCACAAAGATCCGAACCTCACGAAGGCCGACGCCGTCGTCGAACACGGGCCCGGGCGCTAGCGCGCGCGGGGAAACGCGGACCAGCCCGGATAGACCGCCCGCTCGCCCAGCTCCTCCTCGATCCGGAGCAGCTGGTTGTACTTCGCGACGCGGTCGCTTCTCGCCGGCGCGCCGGTCTTGATCTGGCCAGTCCCGAGCGCCACGGCGAGGTCGGCGATCGTCGCGTCCTCGGTCTCGCCCGAGCGGTGCGACATGACCGCGGTGTAGCCGTTCTTGTGAGCTAGCCGTACGGCTTCGATCGTCTCCGTCAGCGTCCCGATCTGGTTCACCTTGACGAGGATCGAGTTGGCGACTCCGCGCTCGATGCCGAGCTGCAGCCGCTCCGGGCTCGTGACGAAGATGTCGTCGCCGACGAGCTGGAGGCGGTCGCCGAGCTGGTCGGTTGTGGCGCGCCAGCCGTCCCAGTCGTCCTCGGCGTTGCCGTCCTCGAGCGAGACGAGCGGGAAGCGCCCGGCGAGGTCGCTGTAGAAGCCGGCCATCTCCTCCGGCGCGAGCTCGCGACCCTCGAAGCGGTAGCGGCCGTTGGAGAAGAACTCGCTGGAGGCCGGGTCGAGAGCGACGGCCACGCGGTCGCGATGGCCGGCCCGCTCGGCCGCGTCGAGGATCGCCTCAATCGCGATCTCGCTCGAATCGAGGTCCGGCGCGAAGCCGCCCTCGTCCCCCACACCGGTCGACAGCCCGCGCTCCGCGAGCAGCTTCTTCAGCACGTGGTACGTCTCGGCCGCGATCCGCAGCGCCTCCGAGAGGCTGTCCGCTCCCGCGGGAACGACCATGAACTCCTGCAGGTCGATCGAGTTGTCGGCGTGGACGCCGCCGTTGATCACGTTGAGCATCGGCACCGGCAAGGTCGTTGCCTTCTCGCCGCCGAGGTGGCGGAAGAGCGAGACGCCCGAGCCGGCAGCCGCGGCCTTGGCGGCCGCGAGCGAGACGCCGAGGATCGCGTTGGCGCCGAGCCGCCCCTTGTTGGGTGTCCCGTCGAGCTCGATCAGCGTGCGATCGACGCCCGCCTGGTCCATCACGTCGAGCCCCTGGACGGCGTCCGCGATCTCGCCGTTGACGTTGGCGACCGCCTGGGAGACGCCCTTGCCGCCCCAGGCAGCCCCGCCGTCGCGCAGCTCGACCGCCTCGTGCACGCCGGTCGAGGCGCCGGAAGGGACGATCGCTCTGCCGAGCGCGCCCGCCTCGACCTCGACCTCGACGGTCGGGTTCCCGCGGGAATCCAGGACCTGCCGTGCGTGAACCCGGGTGATCACTCGGTGCGCTCCTTCGCCTGGTCGAAATACGCGTCCTGCCGCTCGAGCGGCAGCTCCGTCCAATTCTCTCCAGCCTCCGCGGCGAGCGTCTCGGCAACCTCGACGCGCCGGCGGAAACGCTGCGCGGCGCGGCGCACCTCGAGCTCCGGATCGACCTCGAGCTTCCGCGAGACGTTGACGGCCGCGAAGAGGACATCGCCCAGCTCGTCGCCCGAAGGCTCCTCTTCGAGCTCGCGCAGCTCGTCCTTCAGATCGGCGAGCGCGCCGGCGAGATCCGGGTACTCGAAGCCGACGGCCTTCGCGCGCTGCTGCACCCTGCGCGCGTAGAGGACGCCGGGCAGCCCCTCCACGACGTCGTGGAAGATGCCTTCGCGCCCCTCTTCCTCGACCTTGATGCGCTCCCAGTTCGAGCGCACCCGCTCGGCCGTCTTCGCCTCGACGTCGCCGAAGACGTGCGGATGGCGCCGCACGAGCTTCTCGTGCACGCCTTGGGCCACCTGAGCGAGGTCGCCGGCGCCGCGCTCCTCGAGCAGGAGCGCGAGGAAGTAGACCTGGAAGAGCAGGTCGCCGAGCTCGTCGAGCAGCTTCGCGTCGTCGCCGGCGAGCGCGGCGTCGGCGACCTCGTACGACTCCTCGACGGTGTGCGGGACGATCGTCGCCGCGGTCTGCTCGCGATCCCAAGGGCACTCGCGGCGCAGACGCTCCGTCAGGGCCTGAAGTTCGAGGAGGGCCTCGCTCAAGCTGGAAGCGCCGGCGGCAGAGCCGCCGGCGCCCAGCGAAGACTTCCCGCCTTCAGCGGCGGGGCCCTCCATCTCAGCCAGTGGTCGTCGGCGCGGGCGTCGTCGGCGTCGTGGTCGTCGCCGGCGTGTAGCCCGTCTGGTACGTGACCTTGCCCTTGTAGTCCTTGTTCATCTTCGCGAGCCAGGCCTGCCACGCCGTCTGCTTCTGCTGCGAGGCGAGGTTTGCCTGGATCTGCGCCTTGACTTCCTTGTAGGTCTGGACGTGGGCGGGCTTGATCGGGCCAATCGCCTGGATGACGTGCCAGCCGAACTGGCTGTGAACCGGCTGCGAGATCTCGTTCGTCTTGAGCGAGAACGCTGCCTTGTCGAATGGCGCGACCGTCTGCTGGCAGGCACCGCTGGTGCCGCCGTGCGCGACGCAGAGCTTGCCGCCCTGGGCGGCGGAGCCGGTGTCCTTCGAGTACTTCTTCGCCAAAGTCGCGAAGCTCGCCCCGTTCTGCAGCTTCGTCTCGATCGTCTCGGCGAGGCTCTTGCTGTTGACGAGGATGTGCCTGACCTCGCGCGTCTTCGGCGTCGTGAACGACTTCTTGTTGTCGTTGTAGTACTTCTGCGCCGCGGCGTCGGAGATGTTGATGTTCGACGTCACCTTGTTCTGCAGATCCTGGCCGAGCAGGTTCGGCCGGAGCTCGTACTGCTCGAGCTCGGAGAGCGTGATGTCGTCCTTCTTCAGCGCTGCATTGAGCTTCGACTTGCTGCCCTGGTAGTACGTCTTCGTGATCTGGTCGACCTGCTTGTCGATGTCACTCTGCGTCACGTTCACGCCGAGCTTCTTGGCCTCCTGGGCCAGCTCCTCCTGCTGCACGAGGAACGTGACAGCGGAGTCGCGGAGGGACGAGTAGGTGGGGGTGCCGACCTTCGGGCACGGCTGGCCCTGAGCCTTGTAGCGCGCGCAGGCGACGCTCATCAGCTGGGTGAAACTCGTCTTCGAAATCGGAACGGAGCCGACCTGTGCGACCGCATCGGCGGACACAGGGCCGGAGGTGCCGCCTCCGCCGCACGCGGCGAGCGAGGCAACGAGCACAAGAGTCATGAGCAAGAAAGGCAGGCGAGTCTTCATTTCCATCCAGTGAGGTAGATGTCGCGGAGGCGCGCTGTGCCGGTGGTGCCTTCTAGGCCGCTCTGCGCGCGTCCAAGATAGCATCGACCAGCTGACGCGCTTGCGCTATTTCCTCCAGTCCGCGCATGCTTACCTCCTGCTTAGACGAGACGTAAACGGCCGTTTTCGCGCGGTCGCGCAGCTCGCGTAGCTCGCCTGAGCCGAGCACCAGCCTCCCGACCGTCGCCTTCCCGCTCTGGAACACGAGGTAGTCGGCGCCGAGAAGCGCGACCTTGATCTTCGCCTCCTGGATGCTGAAGAGATTCTCCACGGGCTCCGGCAGAGGGCCGTAGCGGTCCTCGAGCGCGGCCTGCAGCTCACGCAGCTCGTCCTCGGTCTCCGCGAGCGCGAGCCGGCGGTGGACGTCGAT
>DATFSG010000357.1:0-2003 GCA_035262765.1 Gaiellaceae bacterium
GCGGATCTCGGCGCGGCGGAGGAGCTCGCGGCAAGCGTCCATCGCCGCCTCGGCGGCGCGCTGGGCGCGGCGCAGCCCCGCGACCTGCGCCTCGGTCTTGGCGCGGCGGCGGTCGTCGAAGAGCCCCTGGTCCACGTCGAGCTCGACACCGTCGGCCCGGAGCCGGTCGGCGAGCCAAACAGGGAACGCGCCCGGCACGCTTGCCCGCTTCAGCCTCAGGCTGCCAACGGCTCGGAGCGCGAGTTGCGCCTTCACCTCGCTCGGCCCGATGCCGGACGCAACCAGCTCGTCGAAGCCGAGCTCCTCGCGCGGGTGGACGTCGAAGAGCCCGAGTTCCCGCAGCCGCGTGGCCTCCATCGAGCTGACGAAGACGTGCCGGCTCCCGTTCTGCTCGGCGTAGAGGAACGGATCGGGCACGCCGAGCGGCACCGCGTGCCGCATGTCGGGCGAACGGAACGAATCGCCGTAGATGAGAACCCCGTCGGCCACGGCCGCGATCCTAGCTACCGCTTGATCGTGAATTTCTTCTTCGCCGGCGTCTTGTCGGTGACCGTTCCGTTCAGCGCCAGCACCTCGAACGTGTACTTCCCGGGGCGCAGATGCCGGTAGACCTTCGGCGAGCGGCAGGGGCTGAACGCCGGTTTCGCCTTGCCGTGCTTGAGAGCGCACCGAAAGCCCGTGGCGGTGCCGACGGCCGTGAAGGTGAACGTCGCGGTGTGCTTCTTCGAGCTGATCTTCGCATTGCCGAGCTTCGTGTTGGGTGCGGCGGGCGGGACGTGCGCGAACCCGGCCGTGACGCTCACGTCGCTGTCCAGCGTGACCTGGCACGTGCCCGTGCCCGAGCACTCTCCACCTGACCAGCCGGCGAAGACGGAACCCGCTGCCGCGGTTGCGGTCAGCGTCACCTGGACGCCGTCGGCGAACTGGGCGGAGCACGTCGAGCCACAGTCGATCCCGGCGGGGCTCGAGGTGACAGTGCCGGACCCGGTGCCCGACTTCGACACGGTCAGGGTTCGCATCACGGCGGGACCGGCAGCCCAACTCGGGTACACCGACTGGAAGTCGCTCGGCAGGTTGATCACCTGCTGGGGATTCGCTCCGCCGGCGATGGGGACGGTGTAAATCCCGGGGGTGCCGGCGACGAAGTAGAACGCGAGCTTCGTCCCGTCGGGCGACCACGTCGGATCCTGGGCCATGATCGCCGCGTTGCTCGCGTTGTGGATCGCGGTCGGGTTGCTGCCGTCCGCGTTCATCACCGAGAGCCCGTTGGCGCTGTCCTCGTAGACGATCTTCTGGCCGTCCGGCGAAAACGAGGGGCCGGTGTCCTGAACGCCGGGGTTGTTCAGCAGAACGTGCTGGTTCGTCCCGTTCGCATTCATGAGCCAGATCTGGTTCGAGCCGGTCGCCCGGACGTAGACGATCTTGCTTCCGTCCGGGGAGAACTCGGGGCTCTTCTCCTCGTCGGTCGTGTCCGCGAGGACCGTCTGCCCGCTGCCGTTGGCGTTCATGATCCAGATGTCGTTGCCGGTCCCTCCGGGTCCGCTCACGTCGGCGCGCTGGAAGACGATCTGGCCTCCGTCGGGCGAGATCCCCGGCTCGGTGTTCTCGATGTTGCTGCCGGTCGTCGTGAGCTGCGTCTGCCCCGAGCCGTTGCCGTTCATGGCCCAGATCTGGATGCTGTTGGACTGCACGGCGTCGTCGAACTGCTGGTACGCCACCTTGCTCCCGTCGCCGCTGACCGACGGCCGCTGGGCCCCGACCGCATTGGAGGGTTGCCTCGTGAGCTGCGTCGGAACTGAGCCGTCCGGATTGACGCTCCAGATGTTGTAGAAGCCGCTCGAGTTGCTCCCGTAGAAGATGCGCCCGTTGGCGCCGGGAGAGCTCGCGCGCGCGAACGCGGTTGCCCCTGTGATTGCCACGACGACCGCGGCCGCCGTGACGACGAAGCGCGTTCCCCTGTGTCGTGTCACGACCTCCCGACCCTAGCGCGTTCCGAAACGGAC
>DATFSG010000358.1:0-3195 GCA_035262765.1 Gaiellaceae bacterium
CATCCGCGTCCGGATCAAGGGTGCGGGGATCAACGTCAAGACGAAGGGCGCCAACAACAAGGGCGTCATCAAGCACACCCTGAAGATGAAGCGGCAGGGAATCCTCGTCTTCATCCCGCTGGCGGACAAGAGCTGCGGGGCACGGCGGATCGGCGTCAGAGGCGTCTTCACCCCGCCGGTGACCGGGTGATCAACTCGCCGGAGGGGGTGCGGGCTCTGTCCCGCACCCCCTCCGAGCCTCACCACGGGGGACGGGGTCTGACGCCGGCTAGCTCAGCGGTCGTCGATCGGGCTCTCGACGAGCCCGTTCTGGTACGCGAGGCGGGCAGCCTCGGTCCGGTTCGACACACCGAGCTTGCGATAGATGTTCGTCAGGTGGAACTTGACCGTCTGTTCCGCCACCCACAGCTCCTTGCCGATCGCCTCGTTCGAGAGGCCGCGCGCGAGGGCGGCGAGGATTGCGGTCTCGCGCTCGGTGAGGCCGGCGGCGCGCGCCGCGCTCTCGCCGGGATCGGGCAGGCCGATCGCGCTGTAGACCGTTCCATCGACGGCCTGGCGAAGCGCCGAAGGCAGGTCGATCGGGTTGATGCTCTTGACGATGAAGGCGCTCGCGCCGCGCTTGAGCACGGTCTGGATCACGTTCTCGTCAGTCGACACCGACAGGACGACGACCTTCACGTCGGGGTGCTGCTTGCGGATGCGGCTCAGACAGGCGAGCCCGTCGGCGCCCGGCATGCGCAGGTCGAGCAGGACGATGTCGGGATTCGTGCGGCCGACCATCGGCAGCACCTGCGAGCCCGAATTGCACTCTCCGACGACTTCGAAGTCGGGTGCTTCCTCGAGTGCACGCTTGACTCCTTCGACAATAAGTCTATGGTCGTCCGCTATGAGAACGCGCATGACGAGATCGTAGTCGGAGGACCAGTCATCTACGAGGCTGCGGCGTTGTGACCACAACTGCTCCGACGAGGCGCGCACATGTGCTCATTGCGGCAGAGCGCCTGCCGACTCGCGTGGGGCTGCGCCTGGCACTCGAGCCGGATGCGCGCTGCACCGAGGTCGCGGACGGCGAGTCCGCGGTGGACGCGGCCGTGCGCGACCGTCCCGACGTCTGCCTCCTCGGGCTCGACCCCTCCGGCCAGAGGCTCCGGATCGTGAACGAGATCGTCTCGAAGGTGCCGTCGGCGGCGGTGATCCTCCTCACGAACCACCTCGACGAGGAGGAGTTCATCGCTGCGGTGCGGGCGGGCGCGAGCGGTTACCTCACCCAAAGCCTCGACCCCAAGCGGCTGCCATACGTCGTGGAAGGTGCCATGCGCGGCGAGCCGGCGGTACCGCGCATGTTCGTCGCGCGGCTGCTCGACGAGCTGAGGACTCGCGACCGCCGGCGCTCGGTCGTCCTCGCCGGCAAGGGCCGGGTCGCGCTCACCGCGCGTGAGTGGGAGGTGGCGGAGATGCTGCTGCGCTCGGCGAGCACCTCGGAGATCGCCGAGGAGCTCGGCGTCGCGCCCGTCACGGTGCGGCGTCACGTCGGCTCCGTCGAGCGCAAGCTCGGCGTCTCGACCCGTGCCGAGGTCGTCGCGGTGCTCTCGGCCGAAGCCGGCACCACCGCGCCGGTCTAGCCGCCTACGCCGCCGGCAGCGTGAACGAGACGCAGGCGCCGCCCTGCGGGCGGTTCTCGGCCCAGATCCGGCCGCCGTGTGCCTCGACCAGGCCGCGTGCGATCGCCAGCCCGAGGCCGGCTCCACTGCCGCTCCTGGCGCGGTCCGCCCGCCAGAAGCGCTCGAACATCCGTGCGGGCGCCTCCGCCGGCAGGCCCTCGCCGCTGTCCTCGACCCGCAGGAGCAGATCCGAGGCGCGGCGCTCGACGCGCACCGCCACCGAGCCGTCCGACGGCGTGTGCCGTAGCGCGTTGGTGACGAGGTTGAAGAGGACGCGCTCGAACTTGTCAGGCGCCAGCCGCGCCTCGACCTCCTTGTCCACGTCGGCGCTGAGCGCGACGCCGCGCGCATCGGCCTCGGGTTGGAGGGCGCGCAGGGCGGAAGCGACGAGGGGCGCCACCGGAACCTGCTGCAACTCGAGTGTGAGCACGCCGGCGTCGATCCGCGCCAGCTCGAACAGGTCGTCGACGAGCACCGAGAGCGTCCGCACCTGCTCGCGCAGCGTCGGCAGGTAGTCCTCCGCGGACACGAGCCCGTCCTCGATCGCCTCGAGCATCGCCTGCAGCGACGAGATCGGAGCGCGCAGGTCGTGGCTCGCCCAGGCGACGAGCTCCCGCCGCGCGTCGAAGAGCTGCTCGAGCGCGACGGCCATGGTGTTGAAGGAGGCGGCGAGCTCCGCGATCTCCCGGGCGCCTTCGATCGGAGCGCGCGCCGACAGCTCGCCCGCGGCCAGCGACTGGGAAGCCGAGCCCACCCGCCGGAGAGATCCGGTGATCGAGCGGGCGAGCACGAGCGCGGCGAACACGGCGGCGGTCGCGGAGCCCGCCGCGACGGCCAGGATCTTCACGTCGGCGCCCATGTGGAACATGACCCAGCCCGAGAGCAAGACGGCGGTGAGCGGGACGCAGACCGCGATTAGGGCTAGCCCGGCGAGCTGGAGCGAGACGGTCGGTGCCCGGCGCAGGAGGTAGGCGAGGACGAGCCCCGAGACGAGACTGCCGGCGGCGACGACGAGAGCAAGCCCGATCATGGATCGAGGCGGTAGCCGACACCCCAGATCGTGCGCAGGTGCTGCGGCTCGGCCGGGTTCGGCTCGATCTTCTCCCGCAGCCGCCGCACGTGGACGGTCACGGTGCCGGTGTCGACCGCTGACTCGTAGCCCCAGACACGAGCCATCAGCTGATCCCGGGAGAAGACATGGCGCGGGTGCGAAGCCAGGAACCAGAGCAGCTCGAATTCCTTCGCTGTGAGCTGGACGGTGCTGCCGGCTCGGCGGGCTTCGCGGCTGACGTTGTCGAGCTCGAGCTCGCCGAAGGCGATCGTCTCGTGCGGCGGCGAGCTGCCGTTGCTGCGCCTGAGGACCGTGCGCACGCGCGCCGCGAGCTCCCGCGGCGAGAACGGCTTGGTGACGTAGTCGTCGGCGCCGAGCTCGAGCCCGACGATGCGGTCGGCCTCCTCGCCGCGGGCCGTGAGCAGGATCACAGGCAGGCTCGAGCGCCCGCGGATCCAGCGGCACAGCGCGAGCCCGTCCGTT
>DATFSG010000359.1:0-7153 GCA_035262765.1 Gaiellaceae bacterium
GGTGAGCCGTCTTCTCGGATGGTCGCGATCACACCCCAGTTACGGTCGGTGAAGAGCTTCGCCTGCTTCTCGTTCAGCGTGGCCATCGGTTGAGCCTCCCATCTCGCATCCTGCATGTGCCGAAACGTCCCGTGCGCCAAAGGCTCTGAACGCCTGCACGCGAACGAAAAGTCCGAAGGCGACTAAACAAACCCTCCGGGAGGAGGATCATCTCCCGTAGATGGACCATCCGGACGTCTGGTCGCAGATCGAATCGCTCTACCGAGCCCACTTCCCGCAGTTCGTGCGTGTCGCGAGGGCGATCACCGGCGACCGCGAATCGGCGCTCGAAGCCGTGCAGGAGGGCTTCGCCGACGCGCTGCGCAATGCGACCCAGTGGGCCGGCCGCGGGCCGCTCGAGGGGTGGGTCTGGCGGTGCGTCGTCAACCGTGCCCGCAAGGCGCGGCGGCGGCCGGTGGTCGAGCTGAGCGGCGGCGAGCCGTCGAGCAACGGCGGCCCGGGCGACTCCGAACTCGGTACTCGCCTCGCCGCATTGCCCGAACGGCAGCGGCTCGTTGTGTTTCTCCGCTACTTCGCCGACCTGGAGTACCGGGAGATCGGAGCCGCGCTCGGGATCGAGACGGGCACGGTGTCGGCGACCTTGCACGCGGCACACACCAACCTGCGCACGGCGTTCGAGGAGGCTCACGCATGAGCAGCATCGACTGGATGCCGGACCTCGCGGCCGCTCTCGACGAGCTCGTCCCGCCGGAGGACCGCTCCCGGGCCGACTGGGTTGACGTCGTCGGCCGGGTCCGGCCACGCCGGAGACTGGAACTCGGGCAGCGCCGCGGCCTCCGCCTCGCGATCGTTGTCGCAGTGCTTCTCCTGCTGCTCGCCGGAGTCGCGACGGCGACGTACCTGCTCGTCCGCGGCCCGGTGGGCAGGGTCCTCCCGCTGGTGCCACACGCGTTCCCCGTGCTCGATGCTAGAGGGCACATCCGCGAGATTCCTCGGGCCTGCCCGCGTGCCCAGTTTTGCGGCGATGTCTCGGGAGCCGCCCTGTCGCCAGATGGGAAGACGCTCGCCGTCTCCACCATCGAGTTCGGAGCGAGGAGCACCTTCCCCGGGCTCCACTTCACCGATCTCAAGTCCGGCGTCGACTGGCGGATTCCCAACGTGCGGTGGCGCGAGGTGGCGCCGCTTCGCACGATCGAGTACGTGTTTCGCGATGACGAACGGCGGCTGGGCTGCGCCGCTCCCATCTATCTCTCGTGGTCGCCGACAGGCTCATCGCTCGCCTACACCTGCCGGGGTCAGCAGATCAAGAACCGAGGCATCTGGACGATCCGGCCTGACGGAACCGGCCTCCACCTGACTCCGACGCACGCCGTCCGCGCGTTCGCGCCGAGCTGGTCGCCCGACGGCAAGCGTTTCGCGTTCGCGAGCGGAGAGATCGGCGGGCACTCGTCCGTGTACGTCATCGATCGCGACGGCCGTCACGAGCGGCGGCTCGGAGCCGGCGCTTTTCCCGATTGGTCCCCCGACGGGAAGACGATTCTCTACACCGCGACCGGCTGTGGCGACGCGGGCCTGAGTAGCTGGCGGATCCGTCTCGTCACTCCCGATGGGCGCGGCGTGACTCCCACGCGCACCAGGTGCGCGGGAGTCGGCCCGCGCGGCTCGGAGATCGCGTCGTGGTCTCCCGACGGCAGCCGGATCGCTGTCGAGACCACGAACCGGTTTTACGTCATGAACGCCAACGGAGCCGGGCTCGAGCGACTACGGCAGAAGAGCTACACCAGCGGGATCGGCCTGCTCTTCGGAGGCCTCATCCGACCGTTATGGCAACCACAACCGAAGGGAATCCGGAGATGAGCCACAGCAGGCGCACACTCCTCGGGGTCGCTCTACTCGCGGGCACGCTTCTGGCCGTGCTCGTGCCGGCGCTCTCGCACGCGAGCGCCTCCGGCAACGACGGCGTGATCGCCTTCAGCGCGGAGGTTCACGGGGTCTCACAGGTGTTCACCATCGAGCCCGACGGGACACAGCAGCGACAAGTGACGCATGGAGCGCCGGCCGGCCAGTACGGCCTCGCCTGGTCTCCGGACGGCCACAGTCTGCTCTTCAGCGTGGCGCACCACGGCAAGGACCGGCTGACCCGGTCGCACGCCAACGGGTCAGACCCGACAAACGTCAGCGCGCCCTGCAAAGGAACCTGTCTAGGCGACGACGCCGCCTCCTACTCCCCGAACGGCAAGACGATCGGGTTCGAGCGGGCGTTCGGGCCGATCGTCAACAACAACGCCTCGGGCGTCGAGATCTTCACGACGAACGCCGACGGCGGCGATCTGAAGCAGCTCACCAAGAGCGCTTCGGAAGACCACCAACCACGCTGGTCACCGGACGGCAAGACGATCGCATTCGTGCAATTCGACGTGGCGAAGGGCGAGTCCGCGATCGAGGTCATGAACGCTGACGGGAGCAACGTCCGGCGGCTCACGCCGTACGCGATCGGCGCATCCGATCCGCGCTGGTCACCGAACGGCAAGCTCCTTCTCTACAGCACCTACAGCGAGCCCGTCCGTGGCCAATCGTCGAACCTCTTCACGATGCATCCCGACGGGACGCACCGCGTAGCGATCACGCACTACAAGGGCGGAGCCATCAACGCCTTCGCCGACGACTGGTCCCCCAATGGCAAGCAGGTCCTGTTCCGGCGGTTCAAGTTCTCCGGCACAGACACCGAGGTTGGCGGCTACTACATCCTCGATCTCGGCAGCAAACACATCAAAAGGCTCACGCCAGTGCGCCTCACGGGGGACGCGGAAGCCGCCTGGGGCCGCTAACTTTCCGCTCCTGTTGGTGTCGTCCTACAAGGAGGCGTGATGAGAAGGCGCTATCTGTGCGGCGCTTTCGTTGGGGTCTTCGTCATTGCAGCTGTGCTCTCGGCGACTGCCGGCGGCGCGGCCTCGACCCTGCGGCACGGTCGGATGCATCGGATCACCAATTCGACCAGCACGAACTGGTCCGGCTACGCGGTCACGGGTAGCCGCTTCACCAGCGTTTCGTCGTCGTGGACGGAACCGACGGTCTCGTGCTCGGCAACGGCCTATTCGAGCTTCTGGGTCGGGCTGGACGGCGACACGTCGAACACGGTCGAGCAACTCGGCACGGACGCGGACTGCTCCGGCAGGACGCCGCAGTACTACGCCTGGTACGAGATGTACCCGAAGTACCCGGTCAACCTCAGCGGCAAGGTGCTCCCCGGGGACAAGCTGACCGCGTCGGTGACCACCAACGGCAGCGGCAGCTTCACGCTGACCATCTCGGACACGACGCAGAAGTGGAACTTCTCGACCACGCAGCGGCTGAAGTCGGCCAAGCTCGCGTCGGCGGAGGTGATCGCCGAGGCTCCGTCCAGCAACCAGGGCGTCCTGCCGCTCGCGAACTTCGGCACCGTGGGCTTCACCGGCGCCACCGTGAACGGCGCCGTGCTCACCAACTCGACGCCGCACCTCGACCCGATCACCATGCAATCGGGCTCGACTGTGAAGGCCCAGCCGGGCTCGCTGAGCAACGGCGCCTTCTCGGTCGCCTGGAAGCACTCCTGAGCTAGTCACCGTGGGGGATCCGCCTGCCCGGCGGGTCCCCCACGCCAACAGCGCCGCCCGGCGGCGTAAAGTTGGTGACGTGGATGTGACTACGAATTTGTCCACGGAGGCCGTCTCCGCGCGGCCCACGAGCGAGAAGATCGCGCGGCTCCTGCAGGAGATCGACGCGCTGATCGCCGACGACGAGGCCGCCGACCGGCAGATCACCGGCGGCTGGCGAACGTTCGCGGACATCGTCGCGGCCGCCCATGTCCACACCTGGGACGCGTACAGCGTCGACCTCACCGGCGACGCGGCGAGCTTCCGGACGCTGTCGCGCCGGCAGCAGGAGGCCGTGAAGCGCGTCTTCGGGACGATCTACCGCGCGGAGTCGATCGTCGACGACTGGATGGACAGGATCGTCGCGGCGCTGCCCCGGGAGCCGGAGTACGAGACGATGCGCGCGGCGCTGCTCACGCAGGAGCACGACGAGCGCATGCACCGAGGCAGCCTCCTCCGGGTCGCGTCCGAGGTGCTCGGCGTCCCGGTCGCCGAGGCCGACCAGGTGGCGAAGAAGTACAACAACTTCGTCGCCGAGTTCCTCTTCGACCAGTTCGAGGATCAGATGCAGCAGCTGCTCCGGCCGAACCGCCCGATCGAGGACGTGTATGCGGCGATCTTCATCTACGGCGTGATCAGCGAGGACGTCGTGGCCAACAGCGACGTCGTGATCCGGCGCGCCAAGGGCAATGCGCTGTACGACGTCTACGACCTGCCGGGGATGAAGGAGGGGCAGACGAATGTCCGCCGCGACGAGGGCCGCCACGTCCGCATCGCCGTGCTCGCGACGCACCGCTTCCTCGAGGAGTTCGAGGGCGCCGCAGAACGGCTGCTGGCGATCTCCACCTTCTACATGGATCTCGCCGACCGGATGGTGCGACGCGCGAAGGCCTCGCACGGCCTGATCGACGCGCACCTCGCCGAGTCCTACGGGCCTGACGTCGACTCGCTCTATTACTACGTCATGAACATGAAGCGGCTCGCGGTACGGCTCGACGAGCTCGGGCTCCGCGCGGGCGTGCTCGAGGTGAAGCGCCGCGTCGACGCGGCGATCGCGGAGCTGAGCGGCGACGACGGCGAGCCGATCGTCGAGACGCCGAACCGGCTGCTGCGAGTCATCGGGCCGACGGTGCTACGGCTCGCGGGCGCCTCCCGGCTGGCCGGCTAGAACGCTCTCGTAACAAGCGGCGAGCCGCCGGGCGAGCAGCGGCCAGGCGTATTCGGTCTCGGCACGCTCGCGGGCGGCTCGGCCTCGCTCGAGGCGCGCGGGCTCGTCCTCCAACAGCTTCGTGATCGCCTCGGCTAGGGCCTGCGGATCATCGGGCGGGACGAGGGCGCCGGTCCCCTCGGTGAGGACCTCGCGGTAGCCCGGGATGTCCGAAGCGACGACCGGAGTCGCGCAGGCGAAGGCCCGCGTGATCGTCATGCCGAAGCTCTCGTTGCCGAGCGACGGCGCCACGAGGAGCTTCGCCGCCGCGAGCTCCTCCGTCAGCTTCTCGTCGGACACGAAGCCCAGGATGTCGATCCCCTCCTCCGACATGCGCTGCCGAGCGAGCAGCAGACGGACGGCGAGCGGATCGGCCCCGAGGATGCGCAGGCGGGTCCCGCTCCCGCGCAGGCGGGGCCACGCCCGGAGCAGCACCGGCAGCCCCTTGCGCGGGTCGTGACGGCCGGCGAAGACGATGCGGTCGTCGCGGCCGCCCGGGTCGATCCCGTCCGGGATCTCGACACCGTTCGGGATCACCTCGTAGTGACCCGGCGCGAAGGGAGAAGCCGACAAACGCGCCTGCTCAGAGACGGCGACGCGCAGGTCGATCCGCCCGAGCAGGAACCCCCACAGGACCTCTCCGATCGGGCGCCACGACGAGTGACCGGCGGCGTGGAAGGTCGCAACGGCCGGCCCGTCCCAGAGTGCGAGCGCGGCCGGGCTGAGCATCGGCGCGAGCGGCTCGTGTACGTGGATCAGGTCGAAGCCCTCGCGGGCGAATGTCCGGCGCATTCGCGAAACCGCGCGCGGGCTGAGCACGAGGTTCGAAAGCGCGCCGTTGCCGGGCACGATCACCGAGCGGCCGAGCGGGATCACGCCGGCCGGCGGCTCTCCGGGCCGCCCCTGCCGCGGGTGGAGGATCCGGCTGAACGAGCCCGGCGGGTCGTTACCGATCAAGAGACGGGTCTCGATGCCGACCGCCGCCAGCGCGCGCCTTTGCGCGTCGGCGTGATCGACGACGCCGCCGCCGAACGACCACGAGTAGGGGACGACGATGCCGACCTTCATGCGTCGCCGAGGCTACCGGCGCCGCGCGAGCAAGAAGCCCACGACCGTCCCGGCGAGCAGGAGCTGCGCCTCGACCGACATCCCGACGCCGTGGCGGCCGCCGCCGCGATGGAAGATCTTCTCCCCGCGCAGCCGGAGCCAGGGCACGAGGTGCTCGAGGTCTGGCATTGACGCCGCCGCGCCGCCGAACACGGCCGGATCGAGCGGGCCGCGCCAGACGGCGAGCAGCCCGAGCGCGGCGAGCCCGCTGCCGATCTCGAAGCTCCGATCCGGGATGTCCTCGTGCGGCACGCGGTCGCCGGCGACGTGCAACGGCGGACCGAGGAGCAGCGCCAGCCCACGCGAGCGGACGATGGCCCCCATCGCCGCGCCGGTCGCGACGTGCAGCGAGACGATCACGCTCCGATCATCGCGTATGCTCCCGCGCGATGGGCGTTACTGACTGGTTCCGGCGGCTGTTCTCCCCGCCGACTGAGGACGCCGAGGCATTCCAGAGCGGTTCCCCGGAGCGCGAGCGCCTCGACCGCATGCGTGCCGACGGAGCAGCCGGGCTCGCCGGGCTCGAGGTCGCGGACGCGGCAGAGGACGCCGTCGAGGGCGCCGACCTGCAAGACGATCCGGCTCCCTAGACCGATGGGTGTCACCGACTGGTTCCGCCGTCTCTTCTCCCCGTCTTCGACCACGGGATCGGCCGAGGACGACGCGATTCTGCGGGAGGAGTACGGCGGCGAGATGGGTGGGGATCCGGGGCTTAGCGGCATTGCCGGCGGACCGTCCGGTTACGCCGGTCTCGAAGACGCCGAAGCGGCCGAGGGGGTCGAGGAACAGACCGAAGCTCCTTCGGATCCGGCTCCCTAGGCAGCTCCTCGTCGGCGATGAGTCTCCGCGACTTCTTCCAGAGGCATAAGAACGTCTTCTCGTTCTCGAACAAAGAGGTCGTCGTGGAGTCCGGGAACGAGGACATGCTCGCCGAGGACTACGGCAAGCAGGCTGTCGAGGCCGAGCGAGAGCCCGGCTTCGGGGCCAGGAGCGGCATAGGCGCTACCGGAAGCGTCGTGCGACTCGACCCCTCCGAGGACGAGCTCGCGGATGGCCCGCCTCCGGGTTCGGCTCCCTAAGCCGCTTCTCCGCTAGCGTTCGGCGCGGTGTGCCGGGAAGCCTGGTCGGCTTGAGCCGATGACGCCCGCAGCCGCCACCCCGCTCTTTCTCGCCTCCATCGCGCTGATGCTCGTCGCGTCGGCGGTGT
>DATFSG010000360.1:0-15370 GCA_035262765.1 Gaiellaceae bacterium
GACGCCGTGCCGCAGCTGGCGGCAGCGATCAAGAAGCTGCCCGGCGTCGCCAAGGTGACGACCTTCGACACCAGCACCGGGACGCCGTCGGCGGCGCTGGTCAAGGCGCAGAACGTCGTCGTCTCGCTCGGCGACACCTGCGACGGCTACAAGGACGCGGCCACCTGGGGGAACGAGCTGGCGAACTATGTGGATCACGGCGGAGCCGTCCTCCAGGCTGCCTATGACAACTGGGACGGGAGCGGTGCGCTGGAGCAGGCGTCGCCGCTCGGCCGCTTCGCCTCCGGCGGCTACGCGCCGTTCGAGCTCGGGCCGAACGACAACCTGTCGACCACCCTCGGCGAGATCGAGGTTCCGACCAGCCCGCTGCTGAAAGCGCTCGGGACGTTCGCGAACTCCGACAACACGACGGATGCCCTGGCACCCGGCGCCACGCTGCTGGCGAAATGGACGGACGGCCGCAACGCGATCGCCATCAAGGGCCGCGTCGTCTCGACGACTGCCAGCGCCGACGGGGACGCGGACACTCCGGCGGACACGCCCATCGCCCGCCTCGCGCTCAACACGGCGCACATGTTCGGACCGCCGAACACGAAGATCACCAAGGCGACGATCGGCTCGAACAAGGCCACGTTCGCGTTCACGGCAATCGGCACCGCAAAGGGCTTCCAGTGCGAGCTCAAGGCGGCCGGCAAGACGGCGCTGTTCAAGAGCTGTCACTCGGCGAAGAGCTACAAGAGCCTGAAGCCGGGGAAGTACACGTTCGAGGTTCGCGCCCTGGGCGCGAACGGGCCGGATCCGACGCCGGCGAAGAAGGGCTTCACGATCAAGCAGTAGTCGGTTCTACGGCTTTTTGACCGCGGGCCGAGGGCGTTTCACAGCCTTCGGCCTGCGGGGTGCCGCGATCGCGCCGTCGAGCAGCCGCAACACGTCCTCGACGTCGAACGGGTCCCCACCCGCCACGCGGAGCGCGAGGCCGTTGAGGAGGGACATCGTGAACCGGCCGATCTCGAGCGGCGAGACGTCGTTCCGCAACTTCCCTTCGGCCTGCTGCTGGGCGAACCAGTCTTGGATCCGCGGACTGCTGTCGGACCCCGTCCTCGCCTCGAGCCGCCGCACGAAGTCCTCGTCGTGCCGCATGCGGGTCTCAGTCTCGATCAGTACGGTCAGCCATTCCGGGTTCTCCGCCGCCATGGCGCGGAACGCCTCGTGCAAGCCACCCTCGAGAAGGGTGTCGCCGAAGCGGGTGTTCGTCTCCATCGCGAGCTCCACGAACAGGTCGTTCTTGTTCTCGAAGTAGTGGAAGATCGCGCCGCGCGAGAGGCCGGTCGCTTCCTCCAACTTCGTCACCGTCGCGCCCTCGTAGCCGTACGCGGCGAACGCGCGGCGAGCCCCGTCGAGGATCTCCTTGCGGCGGGCGTCCAGATGCTCCTGGCTTACCTTCGGCATAGGTGAGATCGTAGCGCTTGACAAAACCGTACATACGTTTTATTTTATCGCCGTGCTGAAGAACCGCTCGCTCATCGGACTGGTCAGCGCCGAGCTCGTCTCCTTGACCGGCTCCGCGATGACGTTCGTCGCCCTCCCCTGGTTCGTGCTCGCCACGACAGGCTCGACGGCGAAGATGGGCTGGGTCCTCGCGGCGGAGTTGCTGCCGGTCGCCTTCTTCGGGATCCCGGCGGGAACAGTCATCTCCAAGCTCGGTGCCAAGAAGACGATGCTCATCTCGGACGCGGTGCGCGGGCCGTTGATGCTCGTCATCCCGATCCTCCACAGCACCGGGCACCTCTCGTTCGCTGCGTTGCTCGGGACGACGTTCGCGCTCGGGATCTTCTCCGCCCCGTACCTCGCGTGCACGCGGCTAATCGTCCCGGAGGTCGCGGGGGAGGACGAGCACGCGGTCGCAAGCGTCAGCGCCGTCCTGTCGGGCGCGACCCAGCTGACGCAACTCGCGGGGCCGGTGCTCGCCGGCGTGCTGATTGCGGCCACCACCCCGGCGACCGTGCTCGTCGTCGACGGCTGCACCTACGTCTTTGCCTTCCTCGTGATCGCCACGGTCGTCCGCGCCGGCAAGCGGGTCGAGGCCGCCGCGCGGCAGAAGGGTGTGCTCTCGGGAGTGAAGTTCCTCTTCGGGGACTCCCTGCTCGGCCCGATCACGATCGCAGCGTGCGTGATCAACTGCGTCGCCCAGGGGATCGTCCTCGGCGTCCAGGGCATCGCATTCTTCCGCTACGACGAGAGCGCACACATCCTCGGCTATCTCTTCGCCGGCTTCGGCGTCGGTGCGCTCGCAGGCGCGATCGTCGCCCAGCAGGTGACGCAGAAGGTGTCGCTCGTGAAGCTCTCCGCGTTCGCGGTCGTCGCGATGCCGCTACCGCTCTTCCTGCTCTCGCCGACCTCGCCGTGGCCCGCTGCGGCGCTCATCATCGGCGTGTTTGCGTTCTTCGTCCCGCTGATCAACGCTCCCATCGTCGGCCTCCTCACGGCGCGCACGCCGGCAGAGCTCCGGCCGAAGGTCTTCACGGCCTACATGACGTTGGCGCTGATGGCCGGCCCTCTCGGCTTCATCGCGGCCGGGTACTTGCTGCGGCACGTCGCGATCGGCTCGTTCTTCATCGGCCTGCCGGCTCTGCTCAGCCTCGGCAGCCTCGCGTTCGCGACCGTGCTGCTGCGGCACCGGGATGACGCGCCGGTCGAAGTCGCGGTCGCGAGCTAAGTGCTGCTGCTCACGGCGACCGCTGCCGCGAGCGTTAGGGGAACGAGCACGAGTCCGAGCCGCGTGCAGGTCGCGATCGAGGGCTTGGCGCCGACTGTGCGTGCCGCTTGGAGCCAGAGGACGGCCGAGAGCGAGCCGGTGACTGCGAGGTTCGGGCCGAGATCGAGACCGAGCAGTAGCGCATCCGGGTGGGGGAGCGGTCCTGCCGTAAGGAGCACGGTCGCCGGCAGATTGTTCGCAAGGAGCGAGGCGACGGCGCCGATCCCGGCGGCTGTCCAGGCGCCGCTCGAGCCGAGCAGCTCCGCCGGCTCGTGCCAGAGGCGGGCGAGAGTCCCGAGGGCAACGGCGACCGCAAACAGGAGCGCGAGCACTCGGACGTCGAGACGGGGCCGGATTCGCTGCAGCGCGACAGCCGCGACGCCGACTCCGAGAACGGGCAGGGCAGGATTCCGCAGCACGACGACGAGCAGGGCGGCGGCGAGAGTCGTGGCGGCGCCGATGCCAAATCGCAGCGGAGACGGCGCCCCGGTGACGTTCCGCCGGTCTCTGCCGAGGCCGAAGGCGAGCGCGACGAAGGCCGTGGTGATCGTGCAAGCCGTGAGCCAGACGGGGAGCATGTGCGCGGCGAAGGCACTCCCGTCCTGAGGCTCGCTCCGGAGCACGAGGAGGTTCGTGAGGTTCGAGCCCGGCAGCAGCAGCGAGGCGGCGTTGGCCATGAAGACCGAGCCGTAGAGCAACGGACGCTCGTCGACCTCGCGCCCGCGCGCCGCGTACACGAGCACGGCGGTGAGGAAGACCACGGCCGTGTCGAGGTTCAGCACGGCCGTCACACCGGCGACGAGCCCGAGCAGGGCGACGAGCAGCCCGCGCGCTCCGAGCCGGGAGGCGGCCAAGCGCGCGCCGACCGCCTCGGAGACAGAGAGGCTCGGCGCCGCGTTCCTCGCGCTGCACAAGCGCGTCGACGAGCTGTACGACGAGCTCGTCGGCGAGACGCCGTCTTCACCGGAGCTCAGCCGCCTGATCGGCGCGTAGAGCATCAGGCCTGGCGCTGAGAAAGCGCTGAGCCATGGGATTCGCGGGACTTTCCCAGGCAATTCACAGGAAGTCGTGCCATGGTTCGCGACGTGAGCGAAGAGAACGGCAGCGGCCGGATCCTCGTCGTCGACGACGAGCCATCGATCGTCGACGCCGTCGCGACCGCTCTTCGCTACGAAGGCTTCGAGGTGCACGAGGAGGGGACCGGTCGCGGCGCCATCACCGCCGTGACGGAGTTCGAGCCCGATCTCGTGGTGCTCGACTGGATGCTCCCGGACCTCGACGGGATCGAGGTCGGCCGGCGTTTGCGCGAGCAGGGCTCGAAGACGGCCATCCTCTTCCTCACCGCGAAGGACGCGGTCGAGAACAAGGTCGAGGCGCTGCGCGCCGGCGGGGACGACTACGTGACGAAGCCGTTCAGCCTCGCCGAGGTCGTTGCGCGCGTGCAGGCGATCCTGCGCCGCACGGGCGGCGATCTGCCCGGCGACGTCCTCACGTTCGCCGACGTGACGCTCGACGAGGGGCGCCACGAGGTCTACCGCGGCGCGACCCGCATCGATCTGACCGCGACGGAGTTTTCGCTGCTCCGCTACTTCCTCCTCAACCCGCGCCGCGTGCTCTCGAAGGGGCAGATCCTGCAGAACGTCTGGCGCTACGACTTCGGCGGCAACTCGAACGTCGTCGAGACGTACGTGAGCTACCTGCGTAAGAAGCTCGACGCACTCGGGCCGCCGCTGATCCGGACGGTCAGGCAGGCGGGCTACATGCTCGAAACGGAGGAGTAATGCTGTCGCGCGTCTCCCTGCGCACCCGGTTGCTCGTCGGGGTGATCGCCCTTGCGGGAGTCGGCCTCATCGCTGCGGACGTCGCGACGTACCGGGAGCTCAGCTCCTATCTCCTCGGTCAGGTCGACAGCACGCTGAACTCGGTGCATGTCGGCATCGAGAGCCTGATCTTCGAAGAGCCCGGTGGCCCCTTGCCCGCGTCGGCAGTGCCGGGCGATTGCCTCCAGGTGCGGCGCATGGACAACGTGGTGCTCGCCAGTGGGTGCTTCGCCGAATTTCGCGGGGGCGAGCAACCGCGCACGCCGAGCCTGCCGGAGCACGTCGCTCTTCCAGGGCTGCCGAACACCCAGGAGGGCGACCGCGTGAGTTTCTTCACCGTGCCGGCGAAGTCGGGAGGCGGGCGGTACCGCGTCCGGGCCTCCGAGGAGGCGCAGCATCCCGGCTATGTGCTCCTGATCGCCGAGCCGTTGAGCTCCGTCGACAGCACTCTCCACCGCCTGTTTCTGATCGAGGTTCTCGTGACGGTGATCGTCCTCGCCGCGCTCGGTGCGCTGGCGCTGTGGATCATCCGCATCAGCCTCCGGCCGCTGCGGCGGATCGAGCACACGGCGGCCGCGATCACGGCCGGCGACCTCTCCCGCCGCGTCGAGTACGCGGATCCGCAGACCGAAGTCGGTCGCGTCGGCAGCGCGCTGAACGTGATGCTCGACCGGATTGAATCCTCGGATCGGCGCCTGCGCCGCTTCATTGCGGACGCGTCGCACGAGCTGCGGACGCCGCTCGCCGCGGTACGCGCGTACGCAGAGCTGTTCGGCCGCGGCGCCGCCGCACGGCCCGCGGATCTCGAGCGCTCGATGTCGGGGATCACGCGCGAGACCGAGCGGATGAGCCTCCTCGTCGACGATCTGCTCCTGCTGGCGCGACTCGACGAGGGCCGTCCGCTCGAGCAGAAGCCGGTCGACCTGGCTGTCGTGGTCGGTGAGGCGGTCGACGCCGCGCGCGTCGTCGAGCCCGGACGCCCGATCGATGTCTCCGTCGAGCCTGCGACCGTGACTGGTGACGAGACTCCGCTCCGTCAGGTCGTCGACAACCTGCTCGCGAACGCGCGGACGCACACGCCGGCCGGGACGCCCGTCTCGGTCGAGCTCAGGCGCAACGGCCAGCACGCGGTTGTGACCGTCGCCGACCGCGGGCCCGGGCTGACCGAGGAGCAGACGGCGCGCGTCTTCGAGCGCTTCTACCGGGCCGACAGCTCGCGCGCACGGGCGAGCGGCGGCGCAGGTCTCGGCCTCTCGATCGTCTCCGCCGTCACCGAGGCGCACGGTGGCACAGCCGAAGCACGGCCGACTCCCGGCGGCGGCGCAACCTTCGTGATCACGCTGCCGCTGGCGGCCGGCTGAGCGCGGGCCGACCCCGCCGCGCTGGCGGCGAGGTCGTCCGGGAGGGGTACATCGAATGCATCGACCGCGCCTGATCGGTGCGGTACTGCCGGTACATGCCTGACAAACGTTCCCACCGGGGCATTGGATCCCGCTGGGCAACTCCTGAGAAAACGCTGTGAAGGTGGAAGAGGGGGCCGCTTGGCGCGGCCCCCTCTCGTCACCCGACCCGCTGGTCGGGCCGCTCCGGCTCGAACTCGAAGCGGGCGATGAGGCCCGGATCGCCGGCCGGTGGCGGGAGCTCCGGCACGCGCGTCGCGACCCACGCGACGCCCTCCTGCGGATAGGCGACGACCTCGGGCCAGCGCACTCCGCTCATGGCGAGGACCCGGGCCGGCGCGTCATGCGGGTTGCTGAAAGCGTGCAGGCCTGCACGACCTTCCGGGCAGAACAGGAAGTCGCCGGCAGCGAGCTCCTCCTCGCCTTCCAGGTTGCGGCAGACGATGCGGCCCGTGAGGACGAAGAACATCTCCTCGCGGCCGTAGTGCATGTGGATCCGGTCTCCGTCGTAGCCGGGGTCGAACTCGTACAGCGTGGCACCGAGCGTCGCGTCGTCCGGCCGCCAGAACACGCGGCTGCGCGAGTCGGGGTTCTCGACGTCCCAGGGGTCGTCGGCGAACAGGTTCTGGTGCTGCATCAGATCTACCTCCGTTGCACTAGCGGTTACGGCAAGGCACCCGGTCCGCCGTCGGCGGCCGGATGCCTCACCCAAAGAGAAGAACCGCTAGTTACGCCGCCGGAGCCATGACTCGATCGTAGAGGACGCTCACGGCTTGAGCGTGAACGTCGTCTTCTTCGGCTTGCCGCCCACGGGGGTGGCCGTCACCTGGTACGTCCCCTGGCCGAGGGCATGGCCGCCAACCTTGCCGGTGAACCTGAACATGTCCGCGCCCGCCTTGGCGTTCTCGACCAGCCGTCCGGGCAGACGGTGGCCGCCCTTGCTGAACGTCAGGGTCACGAGGTCCGGGACGGTGAGCTTGAAGCTGATCCGCAGATGGCCAACCCGCCCGGAGACGTTCAGGCCGGAGAGCACGGGCGGCGCCGCCTTCCGACGGTAGATCGCGAGTCCAGACCCGGACGCGTCGGTCGACTGATAGACGAACCTCTGGTCGGGGCTGAGCGACACGCCGTAGCCGTACCCCACGGCCCGGCCGTTGGCGCATTTCCCGGGCACCCCACCTTGGCCGGAGCTGCCGTCGCCGGTGACGCAACCCGCCTTGCCCGCAAGCTGGGTCGCCACGCCGGTGGTCGGGTTGAGCAGGAAGACGCCCATCCCGCCGGCGTCGACGCTGTCGTCGTTGCTGATGTAGAGGGTTCTTCCGTCAGCAGAGATCGCACCTCCGTATGGGCTCCCGATTGCCCGGCCGACTGCGCACGTGCTTGCGTTCGTGTTGTCCTTGCCGTCCATGCTCATGCAGCCGTTCGTGCCCGGCAGCTGAGAGAGGCTTCCGTCGCTGTTGATGTGGAAGGTCGAGAACCCGTCGAAGCCGTCCCCGTTGTAGAGCGTCTTGCCGTTGGGGGCGATCAGTAGCGGGAAGGTGCCTCGCGTCAGACGGCCGATCGCGCAGGTGCTGGCGCCTGTGTTGTCGTGCCCGGTGTTCGTGATGCAGCCGGCGGTGCCGGACTTCTGCGTCAGCTTGCCGGTCTTCGGGTTCCGGTCGAACACCGACATGCCGATGGCGTACTGGCCGGCATACGCGTGCAGGCCGTTCGGCGTGAGTGCGATGAACTGCGTGTCGCCGACGACGCGTCCGGTGCTGCAGCCAGAGGGCGCAGGCGCCTGCGCGATGCATTCGATGTCGGTGAGTCCGCCTGTCTTCTTGTTGTGGGAGTAGACCTCGATCTGCTCCGAGTCGCCGGTTCCCGTCACGTACAGGAACTTGTCGTCGGAGCTGAAGGTGAGCCCGCTGTCCTGGAGGAGGTGAGAGTCCGTCTTGCACGTTCCCGGCCCGTCCTGGCTCGAGCCGTCCGTGGTGATGCAGCCCGCGGCGCCGGCGAGCTGGGTCAACGCGCCAGTCGACGTGTTGCGCCGAAAGATCATCAGTGCCCCCGGGGTCCCGCCGAAGCCGTTGCCGGTGAGGTACGCCCAGCGTCCGTCCGACGTGATCGCCACATCCACACCGTCGCCGGCGTCGTCCTGCAGGCCGCGCGCCTTCGTGCAAGTGTGCGGGCCGGCTTCGCTCGAACCGTCCTCGGTCAGGCAGCCGGCCTTGCCAGCGAGCTGCTTGACCGCACCGCTCGACCTGCTGCGCGAGAAGACCGCATAACCCGCGCTCAGCGACTTGCCGTTGTTCGGATAGCTCCCCATGTAGAGGCTATGGCCGTCGGGGCTGAGGACCGCGCTGTCCGTCTCAGCGATGCCGCGGGCCTGGCCGCACGTATTTGCGCCGTCCTCGCTCGCGCCGTTGTACGTGACGCACCCGGCCTTGCCCCCCAGCTGGGTCAGAGTCCCAAGCGCTTGGTGCGCTCCATACGCCGAACTCGACAGCAACGTGACGACCGACACCCCAAGGACGACACCCGCGGTCCGCCCCAAAACGCGTCCTCTAGTCCCCATGACCCACATCTCCTCTCGCCCTCACGGCCACTGACCAGCCACCGCGCTCGCGGCGACCCTACCTACGCGCCAAGACGCCGGCTTCGCCCGTTTTCTTCCACCGTCCCGCCGCCTGCGACCGGCGGCCACTACCATCTGAGACCGGTACTGCCACGGAAGAGGAGGAGCGCGTTGACGATCACCGACCGTCCCGAAGAGAGTCTCGCCGCCCATGGTCTGCGCGTCGGAGGACGCGTCCTCCGCAACCCGACGACGTCGCAGCTCTACACGGCCGCGCTCGATCGGGGTGAGGCCGTCATCGCCGAGGACGGGCCGCTCGTCGTCGACACCGGGCGGTTCACGGGCCGCTCCCCCAAGGACAAGTTCATCGTGCGGGAGCCGGCCTCCGAGGAGCGGATCTGGTGGAGCGACACCAACTCCGAGATCTCGGAGGGGCACTTCGACGGGTTGCGCGCGAAGGTCGTCGCGCACCTCGAGAAGAGCGACGTCTACGTGATCGACGCCTTCTGCGGCGCCGACCCGAAGCACCGCCTCGCGGTGCGCGTCCTCACGACTCACCCGTACCACGCCCTGTTCGCGAAGACGATGTTCATCGAGCCGAGTGAGGCCGAGCTCGGCGACTTCGAGCCGGACGTGCTCGTGCTCCACGAGCCGGAAGTCGAGGCTGACCCGGCGCACGACGGGACGCGCACCGAGGTTTTCGTCTGTCTCCACCCGACGCGCAAGGAGATCTTGATCGGCGGCACGTTCTACGGCGGCGAGATCAAGAAGTCTGTGTTCACGCTGATGAACGACCGCCTGCCGCTCGAGGGCGTCATGCCGATGCACTGCTCGGCGAACGTCTCGCAGGACGGTCAGGACGTCGCGGTCTTCTTCGGCCTCTCGGGCACGGGCAAGACGACGCTTTCGGCCGAGCCCACGCGGCTGCTGATCGGCGACGACGAGCACGGCTGGGGCGACGAGGGCGTCTTCAACTTCGAAGGCGGCTGCTACGCCAAGACGATCCGCCTCTCGGCCGAGGCCGAGCCCGAGATCTGGAAGGCCGTGCACAGCTTCGGCACCGTGCTCGAGAACGTCGCCGTCGACGAGCGCGGCGTGCTCGATCTCGACGACGACTCCAAGACCGAGAACAACCGCGCGGCCTACAAGCTCGAGGAGATCGCGAACGCGCTGCCGGCCAAGCGCGCCGGCCATCCGCGCTCGGTGATCTTCCTGGCCGCCGACGCCTTCGGGATCCTGCCGCCGATCGCGCGGCTCAGCCGCGAGCAGGCGCTGTTCTTCTTCCTCTCCGGCTACACGTCGAAGCTCGCCGGCACGGAGCTCGGCGTGACCGAGCCGCAGCCCACGTTCTCCACGTGCTTCGGCGCCCCGTTCTGGCCGCAGCGGCCGACCGTCTACGCGAAGCTGCTCGGGGAGAAGCTCGACCAGCACGGCGCGTCGGTCTGGCTGATCAACACGGGTTGGACGGGCGGCCCGTTCGGCGAGGGGCACCGGATGCCGATCCAGGCCACGCGCGCGCTGCTCGCCGCAGTGCTCTCGGGCGAGCTGGGCGGTGTCGAGTTCCGGACGGATCCCGTGTTCGGCTTCGAGGTGCCGGTGTCGGCGCCGGGCGTCGACGCTTCGCTGCTCGATCCGCGTTCCACGTGGGCCGATCCGGAGGCGTACGACCGGAAGGCGCGGGAGCTCGCGCTGATGTTCGCCGACAACTTCGCCGAGAAGCACGCGGACGCACCGGCCGAGATCGCCGCGGCCGCACCCAAGCCCTAGGGAAGCGGCTGCCAGCTGGGGTCGTTCGCGCCGCGCGAGTTCGGGATCCTGCGACGCTGCCAGTGCCGCCCGGGCTTGGCGAGGACGTAGAGGTACGTCGGCGGGTGGCCGATGGGGTTGAGGGACGAACCGGAGTAGACGATCTCGCGCCCGTCCGGCGACCACACGGGGTGGCCCGGGAACCAAATGAGGTCTCCGTGGATGCCCGGCACGTTGCCCTCGTTCCTGGCGCCGAGCGTTGCCACGAAGAGCGCGGAGAAGCCTGCGGCGAGGTCGGTGAAGAGGATCCGGCGGCCGTCGGGAGACCAGTCTGAGCCGCTGGGGCCGCAGATGTATCCGTCGTAGCTATGGGGGCAAAAGCTCAGGTGCCTCGCGGTGCCTCCGCCCGCGGGGACCGCCCAGATCCAGCTGGCGGCCGTGCCGTAGGAGCGCGAGAAGCCGATCCGCTTCCCGTCCGGTGACCACATCGGCTGAAAGGTGTCGCCGGTCGCGATGCGTCGACGGTGGGCGCCGTCGCTGTCGATGACCCAAATACCCCGCAGTTTGGCGGGATGATCGACCGCGAACGCGATCTCCTTACCGTTCGGAGACCACACGGGGTCGATCTCGTCGATCGCCACCGTGGAGGTCAACCGTCGCTGATGGCTGCCGTCGACGCTCATCGTCCAAAGGTCGCCGCGAACGTCGTGACCACTCCGGACGAAGACGATCTTCTTCCCGTCGGCCGAGAACGAGGGCTCGAAATTGCTCAGCATGCTCCTCGTCAGTTGCCGCGTGTGCGTTCCGGACGGAGTCATCGTGTAGATCTCCGCAGGGCCTTTCCCGTCCGAGATGACTCGGTAGAACGCGATCAGCCCGTCGCGGCCCGGAAACGCGGCGCTGGAGTCTTGCGGGCCGATCGCCAGGAGCGTCAGCAGCGCCGCAGCGAGAAGCGATCCTCGCAGCATCGACACAGTGTGGCACTTGTTGCTAGCGATGCCTAGCCCGCGCTCGACCCTCCCGCGCGCGGAGCCTCCACTTCCGGGCCTCCTCCTTGCGGAGCACGACGTTGTGCCGCAGCTCGATCGCGCGCAGCTCGCGCTGCAGCTTGCGCCAGCTGTGCAGGCGCTCGGGCGGAAGCTCCCCGGACTCGACCCCCGCGAGCACGGCGCAGTCAGGCTCGTGGACGTGCGTGCAGTCGGCGAAGCGGCAGTTCGCGGCGAGCTCCTCGACGTCGGCGAAGGTCGCGTCGAGCGCCGCTGAGCCGACGTCCCACAGCTGCAGCTCGCGCAGCCCCGGGGTGTCGATCACGAGCCCGCCTCCCGGGAGGACGAGCAGCTGGCGATGCGTGGTCGTGTGGCGGCCTTCGTCGTCGTCCTCGCGCGTCTCCGTCGTCGCCATCAGCTCCTCGCCGAGCCAGCGATTCACGAGCGTCGACTTGCCCACGCCGGACGAGCCGAGCAGGACGGCCGTCGCGCCCGCTCCGATTCGCGCGCGCAGGGCGTCGCAGCCCTGGCCCGTCACGGCCGAGACGACGTGCACCGGCACGCCGAGCGCGACCGCCTCGACCTCCGCGACGAGCGGCCACGGGTCGTCGAGCCGATCGGCCTTGGTCAGCACGATCTCGGGCGCAGCGCCGCTCTCCCAGAGCGTGACGAGATAGCGCTCGATGCGGCGCGGCTCGAGGTCCGGCCCGAGCGACGAGACGGCGAATGCGATGTCGACGTTTGCGGCGAGCGTCTGGGCGGTGGTGGTCAAGCCGGCCGCGTTGCGGACGATGGCACTGCGGCGCGGCAGGACGGTGCGGATCAGGCCGTCCGACAGCCCCACCCAGTCGCCGGCGCCGACGTCGAGGCCTTCGTGGACGAGCCGCCCGGGCAGGCGGGTGCGGACGGGGCCCGCCTCCGTCCAGACGTCGAAGGCGCCTCGGTGGACGGCTGCGACGCGCCCCGGCACGAGACCGGGCTCCAGGTTTTCGGCGAGCTCGTCGTTCCAGCCGAGCTCGTGTAGGTCGAATCCAGGCAACGCAAAGCTCCTTCGCGTGAAATGGGAACGCCGTTACGCGTCCCGCAGAAGGAGCGTCCGGCGCTAGGTCAGAACGACCGAGGAGGCAAGAAAGGCAAGCATCATTTGTTTCGAACCTCCTCTCGCCGGGGACGGACGCAGATTAGGGCGGCGATGCGCGGGCGTCAAATCACTGGGAACTTGATCCAGCTCACCAGGCTGCGTTTCGTGAACGCCTATCTCGTGCGCGAGGACGACGGCTTCACCCTCGTGGATACGACGGTCGCGCGCACTGGCGACGCGTTGCTCGCCGCGGCGGCCGAGGCGGGCGCGCCGATCCGGCGCATCGCGCTGACCCACGGTCACGGCGATCACGTCGGGTCGCTCGACGAGTTGCGCGGCCGGCTGAACGGCGAGGTCCAGGTCTCGATGCCGGTGCTCGACGCGCGGATCCACGCGGGGGAGAAGGTCGTCGACGACAAGCTCCCGGGCTCCTGGCCGGAGCTGGAGACGAAGCCCGACGTGCTCCTCGAGCCCGGCGATCGCGTCGGCAGCCTCGAGGTGATCGAGACGCCCGGCCACACGCCCGGTCACGTCGCGTTCCTCGACACCCGAGACCGCACACTCCTCGGCGGCGACGTGTTCACGACCCTCGGCGGCACCGCCGTCTCCAGCCACTTCACGTTTCCGTTCCCACTCGCGGCGATGGCGACCTGGGACAAGCAGCTCAATCTCGAGTCGGCTCGCACCGTGAAGGCGCTCGAGCCGCAGTTGCTCGCACCAGGCCACGGACCGGCGCTGCCCGATCCCGGCAGCGAGACCGTCCGTGCTATCGAGCGCGCCCATCGTGCGCTCGCCTGACACCGCGCGAAGCGCCGCTCGCGAGTAACCAGATTGACGAAATGCGCGGCGGAGTGGTACGAATCCCGCGCGATGCGCAGCGACGACGTCCAGCCCCTGCGGATTACCGCGAGTGGCTCGGAGCGGGGGCCGGTGGCGCCGGCGCGCCGCACCGACGAGCTCGACCGCAGGATCATCGAGGCGCTGCAGGCGAACGGACGCGAGTCGTTCCGCGCCATCGCCGCGCGCGTCGGCGTCTCGGAGGCGACGGTCCGCTCCCGCTATGGACGGCTGACAGCGGAGGGGATCCTGCAGGTCGTCGCCGTCACGAACCCGCTCGGGCTCGGCTACGAGCAGGCGCTCGTCGGTGTCAAGACCTCCGGCTCGCCGGAACAGGCGGCCGACGCGATCGCACGCTGGCCCGAGGCCGACTACGTCGTGGCCACGGCAGGGCAGTTCGACCTCGTCGTCGAACTCGTTGCTGCCGACCGGCGTCATCTGCTCGAGCTGACGAGCCGGCTGCGCGCGCTGCCCGACGTGATCTCGACCGAGACCTTCGTGTACCTGGAGATGTGGAAACAGCTCTACGACTGGGGGAGTGGAATGCCAAAGGAGGTACCGACGACATGAGCACCACGGAAGCGACGTCGAAAGACGAGCTCAGGCGTCTGGCCAACGACCACCTGTGGCTCCACTTCACGAAGATGGCCGGCGCCGAGCCGCCGATCATCGTGCGCGGCGACGGCTGCTATCTCGAGGACGCCGACGGCAAGCGTTACCTCGACGCGCTCGCAGGCCTCTTCTCCGTCAACCTCGGGTACGGCTTCGGCGAGGAGATCGGCCAGGCAGCGCTCGAGCAGATGCGCGAGCTGCCGTTCTATACGAACTGGACGTACGCCCATCCGCGCGCGATCGAGCTCGCGGCCGAGGTCGCGTCGCTCGCTCCCGGCAACCTCAACCGCGTGTTCTTCTGCTCGGGCGGCTCCGAGGCGGTCGAGTCGGCGTGGAAGCTGGCGCGGCAGTTCTTCCAGGCACGCGACGGCGCCGCCCTCACCGCGGGTGTCGAGCCCGGCGCCAGGATTCCGGGGCAGACGCCCGCCCACACGCACAAGTACAAGGCGATCGCCCGCAACGTCGCCTACCACGGCACGACGTTCGGAGCCTTGTCCATCAACGGCGTGGAGGCTCTCCGCACGCCGTTCGAGCCCCTCGTCCCCGAGGTGCGGCACGTGAGCAACACGAACCGCTACCACCGCCCGCCCGAGGAGTCGGAAGAGGAGTTCACGGCGTTCCTGCTCGACGAGCTCGAGCGGACGATCCAGGAGATGGACCCCGCCACGGTCTGCCTGATCCACATGGAGCCGATCCAGAACGCGGGCGGGGCCTTCATCGCGCCGGCCGGCTACTGGCAGGGCGTGCGAGCGCTCTGCGACAAGTACGACATCCTGCTCTCGGCCGACGAGGTGATCACCGGCTTCGGCCGCGTCGGGCACTGGTTCGCGTCCGAGCGCTACGACATCCGGCCGGACATCATCACGTGCGCGAAGGGGCTCTCGTCCTCGTACGCGGCGATCGGCGCGGTCGTCGCGACCGACCGCGTGATGGAGCCGTTCCTGAGCGCCTCTTCGATGTACACGCATGGGATCACGTTCGGCGGCCACCCCGTGATGAGCGCGATCGCGCTCAAAAACATCGAGATCATGAAGCGGGAGCGGATCATGGAGCACGTCCTCGGCAACGAGGCCGCCTTCCGCTCGACGCTCGAGCAGCTCCTCGACCTGCCGATCGTCGGCGACGTGCGCGGGACGGGCTTCTTCTACGCGATCGAGCTCGTGAAGAACAAGGAGACGCGGGAGACGTTCAACGACGAGGAGTGCGACACGCTGCTGCGCGGCTTCCTGTCGCCGCAGCTGTTCGAGAGGGGGCTGATCTGCCGGGCCGACGATCGTGGCGACCCGGTCGTGCAGATCTCGCCGCCGCTGGTGGCGACGCAGGCCGAGTTCGACGAGATGACCGGGATCCTGGGCGACGTCCTCGCCGAAGCCTGGGATCAAGTCCAATGACGACATCGACCGATAGGGGGACACGATGACCACGGACGTCGAGGCGCCGCACCTCGTAGAGGGGCACATCCAGACCGGGGACAAGGGCCTCAAGGCCAATGCGCTCGGCTTCATGTCGAACCTCGTCATCGGGGTCGCGTCGACGGCGCCCGCCTACTCGCTCGCAGCGACGCTCGGCTTCATCG
>DATFSG010000361.1:0-9560 GCA_035262765.1 Gaiellaceae bacterium
TGGTCCTGGCGCTACGCGATCGCGCCCGACGGCACCCGCGGCGCGCTGCTCGAGCTCGACGGCGTAACGGTGCGCGTGCTCGCCACCTCGCTGACCGAGACCGAAGGCGCGCGGCGGCTCGACTGCGGCGACGGACCGCTCTGGATCCTCGAGACCGAGGAGGTCAGCGAGGGAGGGGCCACGCCGTCCACCGCTCCGGCTCCATCCACGCAGTGACGCGAAGCGCGTCCCTGTTGTGGAACGGCTTGCCGTAGTAGCGGACGGAGAGCCGGTCGATGCCGGCGAGGTCGGGGTCGTCCTCGATCGAGACGACGCGGCCGAGCAACGTGATCTGCGCGTACCAGTCGTCCTCGCCGAGCACGGTGAGCGAGACCGCCGGGTTCGCGCGCATGTAGCGGAGGCGCAGGCGGCTCTCGTCCATGTTCAGGAGGACGCGACCGTCCTCCCAGTCGTACCAGGTCGCGGCTGTGTGGGGCTCGCCGCCCGGGCTCACGGTCGCGACGACGGCCGGGTTCGGCCGGGCGAGGAAGGCGTCGACCTCGGGTGGGACGGGCACGCGCGGCACGGCGCCGAGACTACTGAGCGGTCGCAGGTACCGCGTCGGTCCCGTCGTCGTCCATCGTGACTTCGCGCACGGCGCGCAGGCGGATCACGAACAGCGTGCTCACGACGATCCAGGCGGCGGCGATCACGAGATACGTCTTGAGCCCGATGGCCATCGCGATCGGGCCGGCGAGCGCATAACCGGCGGGCAGGAAGATCATCGCGCCCATCCAGCCGTACGACGCGACGCGCGCGAGCTTCTCCGGTGCGACCTTCCGCTGTAGCGTCGTGTCCCACACGACGGAGCCGAGGGCGAACGCGAAGCCGGCACCGGTGGCCGTCAGCGCGAGCAGTAGCGTCGTGGGGTGGAAGGCCAGGACGAGGTTCTGGACAGCCGTGACCATCAGGAGCAGCCCCGTCGTGACCATCGGCTGCCGCGAGCGCCAGCGGAGACCCGCGAGCCCGCCGAGCAGCGCCCCGACTCCCTCCCCTGTGACGACGAACGCCCAGGAACGCGCCCCGTCCATCGAGTGCTTCGCCACGTAGGGACCGAGCACGAAGAACGGCGCGTACGTGATCAGGAAGTACAGCGAGACGTAGAGGACGAGCACCCAGACCCACGTCTGCTCGACGAACGCGCTCCAGCCCTCCCGCAGCTCGCGCAGGAAGCCCGCGCCGGCGCGGGCGATCGACTTGACGTGAAGCTGCGCGAGGAGGAGCGCACTCGTGGCGTAGGTGCCGGCGTCGACCAGCAAGGCGGTTCCTGGGCCGATCAGGGCGACGATCGAGCCGCCGATCGCGGCGCCGAGCGGGAACGCCGCGTAGCGCGCGATGGCGAGGAGCCCGTTGGCCTGCTGGAGCTGCTCCTCGGGCACGACCTCCCGCACGAGGCCGTACGAAGCAGGCGAATAGAAGGCAACCGCAGCGCCGCCGCACGCCTGTAGCGCGATCAGCTGCCAGACCTCGGCGTGGCCCGAGACCAGGAGCACCCCCATCGCGGTCCGGACGGTGGCACTGGCGATGTCCGAGCCGATCATGACCAGGCGTCGCGGCACCCGGTCGCCCACGACGCCGCCGACTACGAGCATCGCGACCTGCGCGAGCGTCCAGGCGGCGAAGCTGAGCCCGACCGCCGTCGCGCCGCCGCCGTTGTCGAGGATCGCGAAGGCGACGGCGATCGGCGCGAGGTACGTCCCGATGTACGAGATCGCGCGCGCCGAGAAGAGGAAGCGGAAGTCCCGAAGGCCGAGCGGGCCGGTCATCACCGGGATCGTGACGTTCTAGGCGTCGGCTGACAAGCTGGCCGCCCGCTTCTCGGCCCAGCGCTTGAGCCCGCGGTACGACTGCCAGAGCGGCATCGCGAAGTCGTAGGTCGGCGCGTCCTCGCGCGAGTCGGCGAGCTGGGCGTGCGCGTACTCGACGAACTCCTCCTCGGTGGCGCCGCCCTCGACCGACTCGGCCCAGTCGAGCAGGTTCAGCCGCAACTCGGTGACGTGGCGCGCGACGTCGTCCGCGACGCCGAAGTGGATCAGCGCCAGCCGCTCCGGAGCGCGGCGCTCGATCTCGTCGAGCGACTCCTCCCAGGCCTCGACGTCGACCTCGGGCGGCGGCGTCGGCGGCATGACGAAGCGGCCGGGCAGGACGCGCACGCCGCACGCGTCGCCGGCGTAAAGCGTCCCGTCTGGATCGAGGTAGCAGACGTGGTGCGACGCGTGGCCGGGCGTCGGGAAGCAGTCGAGCTCGAGCACGGTGTCGCCGACGGGATGGACGTTCGCATCCGGCACGGGCGCCAGCTCGCCCCAGAGCGAGTCGAACGAGTCGCCGTAGAGGCGGCGCGCGCTCTTCTCCAGCCGAGACGGATCGACGAGATGCGGCGCGCCGATCGGCGAGACGTGCACCTGCAGCCCCGGGTGCTCGCGGACGAGCACGCCCGTGGCGCCGGCGTGGTCGAGGTGGATATGGCTGAGCAGCAGATGGCGGACGTCGGTCAGCGCGAGCCCGCGGTCGGCGAGCCCTTGCTTCAGCGCGTCGACCGTGCTCGAGGGGCCGCAATCGAAGAGCGCCGGCCCGTCGTCGGTGTCGAGCAGATAGCTCGCGATGATCCGCTCGCGACCGAGATGGTGGAGGTCGATGGGCTCCGGGGACATCCGCCAGGATCCTAAGCGGCGTCGATCATCCCCCGGGGATGATGCTCCGTGGCAGCGGCCGCCCTACCGTCGTAGCAACGGGGTTCAGAAGCGGCGAAAGGATCTTCTATGTGGTGGGGAATCGGCGGGGGCTTGGCAATCCTGTGGATCGTGCTGATGATCGCGTTCGGCGTCAGTTGCCTGCGCAAGGGGCACTGGGTCATGTTCATCATCGGGTTCTTCCTGCCCCTCTTCTGGATCATCGGCGCGATCATCCCGCCGGTGCGCCCTGCTTACTGAGTCGCCTTGACCTGGTTGTGACGCGGGCCTAGCCTCGGCTCGTGACTACCGGCGCGCACCGGAAGGTCGTGACCGTGCTGTTCTGCGACGTAGTCGGCTCGACCGCGCTCGGCGAGTCGGTCGATCCGGAGGCGCTGCAGCGGCTGCTCGCGCGCTACTTCGAGCGGATGAGCGGGATCGTCGAGGCGCACGGCGGCTCGGTGGAGAAGTTCATCGGCGACGCGGTGATGGCGGTCTTCGGGGTGCCGGCGGCGCACGAGGACGACGCGCTGCGCGCCTGTCGCGCCGCGGTCGAGATGCGGGATGCTCTCCCAGAGCTCGGCGTCGAGGGGCGGATCGGCCTCAACACCGGCGAGGTGCTGACCGGGACCGAGGAACGGCTCGCGACCGGGGACGTGGTGAACGTCGCGGCGCGCCTGGAGCAGGCGGCGGAGCCGGGCGAGATCCTGATCGGCGCGGAAACGCTCGGGCTCGTCGGCGACGCGGCGGAGGTCGGCGAGGAGCGGCAGCTGGAGCTGAAGGGCAAGAGCGAGCCGGTCTCCGCCCACGCGCTCCTTGCGGTTCGCGAGGCGGAGCGCTCGCACGCCTTCCGCTTCGTCGGCCGTGACCGCGAGTTGGAGCAGCTCGCTGACGTCTGGTACGGGGCGCTCGCCGGGCCGAGCTGCGAGCTCATCACGATCGTCGGCGACCCAGGCGTCGGCAAGTCGCGGCTCGCCGCGGAGGCGCTCGAGCGGATCGACGCGCGCGTCGTGCACGGGCGCTGCCTCTCCTACGGCGAGGGGATCACGTTCTGGCCGGTCATCGAGGTCGTCAAGCAACTCCACACGCGTCCGGACGACGAGCACGCCGCGCTGGCGATCAGCTCGCTGCTCGGGGAAACCGAGACGCTCGTCGGCACCGACGAGATCGCCTGGGCCTTCCGCAAGCTGCTCGAGGCTCACGCGCCGCTGGTCGTCTGCTTCGACGACATCCAGTGGGGAGAGGAGACGTTCCTCAACCTGATCGAGTCGACGGCGCTGCTCTGCTCGGGCACGCCGCTTCTGCTCGTCTGCCTGGCGCGGCCGGAGTTGCTCGATCCCCGACCTCAGTGGCCGGCGGTGTCGCGTCTGGAGCCGCTGCCGGAGGACGAGGCCGGCGCGCTCGTCGGCGACGGCGTGGCGGACGAGGTCCGCGAGCAGATCGTCCGGGCCTCCGCCGGCAATCCGCTCTTCCTGACCGAGATGGCCGCGCTCGCCGATGTGGACGGCGGGCAGGTCGAGGTGCCGGCGACGCTGTGGGCGTTGCTCGCGGCGCGGCTCGACCGACTCGACGAGTCGGAACGGATTGTGCTCGAGCACGGCGCCGTGGAGGGCGAGCTCTTCCACCGCGGCACGGTTCAGGCGCTCGCCCCGGCGCAGACCGAGGTGACGCCGCGGCTCGCTTCGCTCGTCCGTCGGGACCTCGTCCATCCCGACCGCCCCGTTCTGCCGCGCGAGGACGCGTTCCGTTTTCGCCACCTCCTGATCCGCGACGCCGCTTACGACGCTCTCCCCAAGGCGACGCGCGCAGATCTGCACCGGCGCTTCGCCGGGTGGCTGCAGCAGCACGGCGAAGAGCTCGTCGAGCTGGACGAGATCCTCGGCTACCACCTCGAACAGGCGGCCCGGTATCTCGACGAGCTCGATCAACCCGACCCGGAAGTCGCGCTCGCCGCTGGCGTATCGCTCGCGACTGCAGGACGCCGCGCGCTCTGGCGCGGAGACAACGCCACCGCCGCGGGGCTGCTCGAGCGAGCGTTGCGGCTCATGCGTCCCTATCGGCTGAACATCCATCTCGAGCTCGATCTCCTCGCCGCGACGGATGAGCCGCCGAAGCAGCTGGCCATCGCGACGGCCGCCGCCGAGCGTGCCGCAGCCGCTAACGACGAGCGCGGGGAGCTGGTCGCGCGGGTTGTCGCGGCGACGGCCGGGTTCGAAGGGCTCGAGGGCTCGTCCGACGAGTTGGAGAGGTTGGCGCGCCGAGCCTTGCCGGTGCTCGAAGAGGCAGAGGATCACCGGTCGCTCATCGCCGTCTGGAGCGCATTCATGTCCCTTGCCACAGCGCACCTGGAGTTCGAGCGCCTGGAGCACGCGTCCGAGCAGATGATCCACCACTCGCGCCTGGCGGGTATCTATCCCGGGCACATCTTCGGACTGCCCTTCGCGCTGTTGCTCGGCCCGCGGCCGGCCGCCGAAGCGTTGCGGAGGCTCGAAAGCCTGGAGTCGGAGACACAGCACCCGGTCGTCACGTTGGTCCGAGCGGATCTGCTCGCGATGCTCGGCCGCTCCGAGGAGGCTGAATCGCTGGCGGAGAGCGCGAACAAGCGGATGAAGGAGCTCGGCCGCGGCGAGTGGACGAGCTACCACCTCGCACTGCGCGCCGAGATCGCGGGCAACCATGAGCTGGCTGCCGAGCAGATGGGCTTCCTCTGCGACCACCTCGAGGCATTGGGCCAGACCGCTGCACTTTCGACCTTCGCTCCCTGGCGCGCACGGTTCCTCTGTGCGCTCGGCCGCTACGACGAGGCGGAGCTTCTCGCCGAGCAAGGCCGAGAGCTCGGGGACCCGGACGACAAGGCCACGCAGGTGATGTGGCGTCAGGCCCTGGCGCTCGTCCATGCCCACCACTCTCGGCACGACGACGCGGAGCGGCTCGCGCGCGAGGCAGTCGAGATCGACCGGGAGGGCGATTCGCTCTGGGAGCAGGGAGACACGTACTGCGCTCTCGCCGAGGTGCTCGGCGTCGCCGGGCGCCGCGACGAGGCGATCGCGGCGTGGCAAGAGGCGCTCGGGCGCTACGAGCGCAAGGGAATCGTCCCGCTCGCCCGCAGCGTGCGCGAGCGACTCGCGGAGCTGCAGCCGGTATGAGCGCGCATCGCAAGGTCGTGACGGTGCTGTTCTGCGACGTCGTCGGGTCGACCTCGCTCGGTGAGTCGCTCGATCCGGAGGCGCTGGAGGGGCTCCTCGCTCGTTACTTCGAGCGGATGCAGGGGATCGTGGAGGCACACGGCGGGACGGTCGAGAAGTTCATCGGTGACGCGGTGGTGGCGGTGTTCGGCGTGCCGGTGGCGCACGAGGACGACGCGCTGCGCGCGTGCCGGGCGGCGGTCGAGATGCGGGAGGCGTTGCCGGAGCTCGGTGTCGGCGGCCGGATCGGCGTCAACACGGGAGAGGTGCTGACGGGGGTGGAGGAGCGGCTCGTCACCGGGGATGCGGTGAATGTCGCGGCGCGATTGGAGCAGGCGGCCGAGCCCGGCGAAGTGCTCGTCGGTGTGGAGACGCTCGGACTCGTCGGCGCCGCTGTCGAGACGGGCGCTGAGCGGCTGCTCGAGCTGAAGGGCAAGAGCGAGCCGGTCGCCGCCCATCCGCTGCTCGCGATCCGCGAAGCGCCCGAGCGCTCGCACGCCTCCCGCTTCGTCGGCCGCGGACGCGAACTGGAGCACCTCGTCCAGGCGTGGGACCGCGCGCTCGCCGGCCCAAGCTGCGAGCTCATCACGATCGTCGGCGACCCGGGCGTGGGCAAGTCGCGCCTCGTCGCGGAAGCACTCGAGCAGATCGACGCTCGCGTCGTGCGCGGCCGCTGTCTCTCCTACGGGGAGGGGATCACGTACTGGCCGGTGATCGAGGTGGTGAAACAACTCGACGCCCTTCCTGCCGACAAACAGGCGGCGACCGCGATCCGATCGCTGCTCGGCGAGTACGAATCCGCGGCCGGCACCGACGAGATCGCGTGGGGATTCCGGAAACTGCTCGAGGAGCAGGCGCCGCTGGTCGTCTGCTTCGACGACATCCAGTGGGGCGAGGAGACGTTCCTCAACCTCGTCGAATCGACGGCGCTGCTCTCGGCGGGCGCGCCGCTTCTGCTCATCTGCATGGCGCGCCCCGAGCTGCTCGACCGTCGTCCCGGCTGGCCGTCGGCCCTGCGTCTAGAGCCGCTGCCCGAGGGCGATGCCGGCGCGCTCGTCGGAGACGACGTGCCCGCCGAGGTGAGAGAGCGGATCGTTCGTGCCTCTGGCGGCAATCCGCTGTTCCTCACCGAGATGGCCGCGCTCGGCGAAGACGCCGAGGTGCCGGCGACGCTGCGGGCGCTGCTCGCGGCGCGTCTCGACCAGCTCGACGAACCGGAGCGGCGGGTGCTCGAGCGCGGCGCCGTCGAAGGGGAGCTTTTCCACCGCGGCACGGTGCAGGCACTCGCTCCAGAGGAGGCGGAGGTCACTCCGCGGCTAGCGGCGCTCGTTCGCCGGGACCTCGTGCGTCCCGATCGGCCCCTGCTTCCCAGCGAGGACGCCTACCGCTTCCGCCATCTCCTCATCCGGGACGCGGCCTACGACGCTCTCCCCAAGGCGACCCGCGCCGATCTGCATCGCCGTTTTGCCGCGTGGCTCGAGGAGCACGGGCAGAGCCTTGTCGAGCTCGACGAGATCCTCGGTTACCACCTCGAGCAAGCCGCCCTCTATCTCGCCGAGCTCGGCCGGCCCGAGCCCGCTCTCGCGGAGGAGGCTTCGGGCAGGTTGGCAAGCGCCGGCGTGCGGATGCGGTGGCGCGGCGACCAGAGGGCGGCGCGCTCGCTGCTCGGTCGGGCCGTGAGGCTCGTTCCGGAGCCTGAGATCCATCTAGCTGTCTCGTTTGCGCTGAGCCAACAGGTCGCGCGCGAGGTAGAGCCGTTGCTCGAAGAGGCGGCGCAACGAGCCGACGCGTCCGAGGATGCAGCCGGTGCTGCGTTGGCACGTGGGCTCGCCGCGCAGATGCGCATGTACATGGGCAAAGGGTCCGCGGCCGATGCGGAGCGGCTCGCCTTCCAGGCGCTGCCGCTGCTCGAGGCGAACGAGGATCACGCCGGGCTGGCCGAGATCTGGTACGCGCTCGCTCTCGGCTCCTATCAGCACTCCTGCCGCTACGAGCAGATGGTGCAGGCGGCCGAGACCGCGCGCCGCTACGAGATGCTCGCTGAGCGGCCGCATGTTCGCTCCGACGTGATCTGGGCGGTCGGTCTCCTGAACGGACCGCGCCCGGTCGGAGAGGCCTTGCCGGAGCTGGAGAACCTCGACGGCGGCGTCGAGGCCGCGCTGCTCCACGCGGTGCTGCTCGCAATGGGCGACCGGATCGAAGAGGCGCGCGCGCTGGCGGAGTCGCTCGAGGAGCGCGCCCGCGAGTTGCGCGCGTGGGGCGACGGCCACGTCGAGATCGGCGAGATCGAGGCTTTAGCGGGCAATCACGAGGTTGCTGCGGAACGGATCGGTCTCTGGTGCGAGCTCCTCGCCGAGCGCGGGTTGCTGGTGTGGGCCAGCGACTACCTGTCGCTGAGGAGCCGAGAGCTCAGCTTTTCCGGGCGCTACGAGGAGGCGGAGGAAGCTGCGAAGCAAGCGCTCGAACAGATGCTCGACGCGCCAATGACCCACGCGCTCTGGCGACAAGCTCACGCGCTGGTCTTAGCGCACCGGGGCGAGCACGACGAGGCCGAGCGGCTCGCGCGGGAGGCCGTGGCCTACATGCACGAGTCGGACTCGCCGAAGATGCAGGGTGACGCCTACTCCGACCTCGCAAGGGTGCTCGAAGCGGCCGGTCGTCGCGACGAAGCGATAGCGGCGTGGCAGGAGGCGCTCGAGCGCTACGAGCGCAAGGGCGTCATCCCGCTCGCTCGCCGCGTGCGCGAGCAGCTCGCGGCTCTCGAACCGGCCTAGGCGCGCTCGCGAGCGGCGGCGAGGATCTTCTCCGCCTCGTCGCGGTTGCCCCAGCCGCCCGTCACCGTCTTCTTCTCGGGCTCGAGGTCCTTGTAGCGCTGGAAGAAGTGCTCGATCTCGTCACGCAGTTCGTTCTGGACGTCGTGGATGTCGGCCACCCGTTCGAACTCGGCGGCGCCGAGCGGCACGCACAGAAGCTTCTCGTCCGGGCCTTTCTCATCGGACATGTGGAAGACGCCGATCGCGCGGACGCGGATCCGGCAGCCGGGGAAGGTCGCATCCGACACGAGGACGAGCGCGTCGAGCGGGTCGTCGTCCTCGGCGAGCGTCCCCTCGACGAAGCCGTAGTCGGCGGGATAGGTCATCGCCGTGAATAGGCGGCGGTCGAGCACGAGGCCGCCAAGCTCCTCGTCCCATTCGTACTTGTTGCGCGACCCCGACGGGATCTCGACGAAGACGACGGCCTCGGCGCTCATGCGCGCGCGGCGGCGGGGACGAGCGCGTTCTCGAGATCCATCACGAGATCGTCCGCCGACTCGATCCCGACCGAGAGGCGGATGAGGTTCGGCGGCGCGGCGAACGGGGCGTCAGCCGTGGCTGCGTGCGTCATCCGCGCCGGCACCTCGATCAGGCTCTCGACGCCGCCGAGCGACTCGGCGAGCCGGAACAGGTGCGTGCGCGCGGCGATCGCCTCGGCCTCTTCCGGCGACTCGGCGAGGAATGAGACCATGCCGCCGAAGTCGCGCATCTGACGCGCCGCGACCGCGTGGCCGGGATGCGTCGGGAGCCCCGGATAGAAGACCTGCTGGACGCGCGAGTTCCGCTCGAGCACCGCGGCGATCTCCATCGCGTTCAGGCAGTGTTGCCGCATCCGCAGCGCGAGCGTCTTGATC
>DATFSG010000362.1:0-2970 GCA_035262765.1 Gaiellaceae bacterium
CACTGGGGGACGCAGCCGAGACAAAGTACCTTTCCCCCCGGCGAACCGCTACTCATCCGCCTTTCGGCTGCGGCCTCGCCAGGGCGAGCGAATTCGGGTTGAGCCGGCGCGCCTCGGCGAGGTCGCGCCTCGCGGCCTGGATGTTCCCGTTCCTGGTCTGGAAGCTGGCCTGGGCCGCCCAGAGGCCCCAGTCGCGCGGCGAGCGGCTGATCGCCTCGCGCCCCCAGCGCACGGCCTCGGGAAAATCGTGCTCGGCGGCTGCCACGAATCCGAGCTGGAGATAGGGACTGGCCGCCCACGGCTCGATCGCCTTGGCGGCGAGCGCCTCCGATCGCGCTCTCGCCCCGTCCCCCGCGGTGAAGGCCGCCTGGCTGTTGCGCAGGTGGGTGCCCGAGGCGAGGACGACGTACTGCGGAATGATCGCCGCCACGGCCAGCAGCGCGATGACGGGCCGCAGCACACCGAAGCGTCCCCAGGCGGTCGGCCGCTCCGCCGGCAGAGCCCCGAGGGCGAATCCGAGCATCCCGACCCCGACGATTGCGATGCCCGCCAGCTGCCAGACCCAGTCGTACGCGGCGGCCGCGAAGAAGGCGATGCCGCACGCCGCGGCCGCGGCTATCTCCCCGCTCTGCAGCGAGAGCGCCGAGCGGATCGCTCCCCCGACGGCGACGAGAACCGCGCCGAGGATGAGCAACAGGCCGATGACCCCGAGCTCTGCGAGCGACTCGAGGTACAGCGAGTGCGCGAACTCACTGGCGATCGGGAGCGACCCGTGCTGAAGCCAGTAGGCCTCCCAGGAGCCTGCGCCGCCGCCGTTGATGGGATGGGCTCGGAACTGCGAGATCGCGGCGCCCCAGAACTGCCAGCGCCCGCTGCCGGAGGTCTCGAGCAGATGGTTGGTCGTCACCGTCGAATGCGTGCCGACCGGCGCCGCGGCGGTGCTCTTGAACTGGTCGAACTTCCGCACCGGGTGACTCGCGACGATGGCGACGAGAGCGAGGCCGACGACCGCGATCACGACCGCCACCCCGACGACCCGAGGCGGCGTGGGCACGCGGCTCCTGAGCTCAGCGATCCCGACCCAGACGAGTGCCGTCACCACGCAGGCGATCCCGATCAGCAGCGCGGCTCGGTGCCCCTGCTGCACCCCGAGCGCGGTGGTCATCTCTCCGTTGACGAGCGCCGTCTTATGGACGAGCGCCGCCACCGCGACGGTGCCGGCGATGCCTGCGACAACGACGGCCACCAGAGCCGGCCAGCGCTTCGGGGTGAGCGCGAGGAAGACGATGATCCCCAGCGCCGCGGCGACGAAGGCGCCGCGCGACGAGGTGAGGTACATGACCGCGGCGAGAATCGGGAGCGGCAAGGCTGCCAGGGCACTCGCGACCCGCGAGCGCCTCGAGGTCATGATCGCGAGCAGCAGCGGGTAGGCGAGCGCGACCTCGATCCCGAGCCCGTTCCAGTAGCCGAGCGGGAAGCTCAGCCGGCTCGCCAGCGTCGGCAAGACCTTCAGTCCCTCCTGCGGCCCGAAGCTGCTCGGGAAGCACCGGCTGACGAGCGCGACGGTCGCGATCGCCGCGAGGGCCAGCGCAACTCCGCCGACGACCCACGACGCCGGCACCAGCCGCGCCAGCACGATCGCAATTGCGAGCACGGCGACGTAGAGCGAGACCTGGTTGAACTGCGCGAAGGCGCGTTCCGCGTCCGTCGCCCAGTTGATCGAGATCAGGGTCCAGACGGCGAACGCCCCGAACAGGCCCAACGCGATGAGCGCGAGCCGGTTGACGCCCGCGCGGGCCGACGCGATCCCTATGGCAGCACCCGCTCCGAGCAGCCACCAGGCCGCGATGCCCGCGTATGAACGCGTCGTCGCGGCGTATCCGCCGTCGGCGTACGAGAGGACGAACACCGCCGCAGCGACCCCGATTCCAACGGCGACGGCGCGCGCGAAGCGAGTTTGCGCAGCATTTACGCTCGACAGCGGCAAGGCCCGCTACAGTATCGACCGTGTTCGGGGGGCTGAACCGGCCTCTGGTAGCTGCTCTTGTTGCGGCTGCCGCCCTCGTCGCGCCGTCGGCCGCACTCGCCTGCAACAGCAGCGTGTCCGCGGTCAACGTCTACAAGGAGTGCTTGCCCACCGGTAGCGGCGGGAAGGCCTCGGGTAGCGGCGGCGGCGGCGGCGCAGGCAGGGTGTACGTCTCGAAGCGGACGGCCGCGGCGCTCAAGAAGGCGGGCGCGGACGGGAAGTCCCTGTCGAACCTCGTCCAGGGGTTCGGCGTGAGGCGCCTCCTCCAGTCGCATTCGTCGGCCGCGGCTGCGGAGCCGACGGCCGTCGGCGCGGCCTTCGATCTCGGCTCAGGCCCGACCGCCCTGCTGGTCGTGCTCGCCGGCACCGCGATCCTCTTGGTCGCGGCGACCGGCTTCCGCAGCTACAAGCGCCGCTAGCACCTGCTCGAAGCGATCGGCGATCCGCTCGAGGTCGAAGGTCCTCTCGGCGTAGGCCCGCGCGCTGCGACCGAGCTCCGCCCGCCGGGAAGCATCGGCGTGCAGCGCCGCCGCTGCGGCGAGTAGAGCCTCGGGGTCTTTCGGAGGGACGACGAGCCCGCCGCCGCTTCGTACGACGACGCGCGCAGCCAGGTTGTCCCCGGACACCGAGACGAGTAGCGGCCGCGCGGCGCAGAGATAGGTCAGAACCTTGGAAGGAACCGAGAACGAGCCCGCGTCGGGCTCGAGCAGCGCGAGCAGGACGTCCGCCGACGCCAGGACCTCCGGCAGTCGCTCGTACGGCTGATACGGAAGGAGCAGCAGCCCCGGCTCGTCGGCGCCCTCGCGCGCAAGCCAGTCGGAGCCCGGCCCCTCCGAGACCACGACGACGACCGAGTCGTGGCCGGCCGCCCAGCGCGCGAGCTCGAGCAGCAGGCTCGGATCGTGCTTGAACCCGAGCGTGCCCGAGTAGAGGAAGACGAAGCG